>URJD01000027.1 GCA_900548075.1 uncultured Collinsella sp. | reverse complement strand
CTCGGGATAGACCACGGCAGCGTCCAGCCCGCCCTTGCCGTTATCGGTCACCTTGACCGTAATGCCGAAGCTCGACGTACTCGCCGTCACGCCGGCGGGCAGCGCCGCCGTGTCCTCGGAAACGGTATAGGGGATGGTCCAGGAGCCGTCGTCGGCCCCGGTGGCGGTACCGTCCGCCACCATCTGCTCGAGCGAGCCGGTGGTGTAGGCGATGGGCGAGAACGCGAGCTCCGCGGCCTCGCCGTCGCCGGAGGCCCGGTTGGACGCGGTCGCGACCTCGCTGCCGCGGGCATCGCGGACGGAGAACTTGAACTCGCCCGCCGCCGCGGCGCGGCCCGTCAGCGTCTTGGTGGCGTCGATGGCCACGCCGCCCTCGCCACCGAGCGTGCCGGTGGCCTCATAGGAGTTCTGGAACGCGACCGTCACGGGCGCAGGCGCCGCCGTGGCGTCATCGGCCGTCGAGACCTCGCTGCGGGCGACCTCGACGCCGTCCTTGGCAACCGTGGTCGTGACCGTGAGCTTGCCCGTCGCCGCGTCGTAGCCGGGCGCGACGGTAACCGTGCGCGGCGCGGCGTCGTTGGTGTAGCCCTCGCCGCCGAGCTTGGTCTCGGCGACGGTGAAGGTGTAGGTCCTGCCCGCGTCGGCGTCGGTGAACTTCACGCCGTTGCCAGCAGCACCGCCGACGAGGTCGACCACGGCGGCCTCTCCGTCATCGGCCGCGGCCACGGCATAGGCGTCCTTGTCGGTCTTGAGGCCGAGCCTGGCGGCCGTCTCGGCATCGGCGGTCACGGTAAAGGCGAACTGGCCCGCCTCCATGTCGCGGCCGGAGAGCGTCTTGGACAGGCGCACGCCCGCGCGGGCCGAGTAGTCGAGCCCGGTCGTGTAGGTGTTGACGAAGTCGCCGCCGCTCGCCTGCGCGATCGCGGGCGTCGTGGCCGTGAGGTTGCCGAAACCGTCGTCGGTCACGGTCACCGTCATCGTGGCGACGCGGCCGTCGTAGGCCACGCCGGCGATGGCAGAGCCGTCATCGGGCCTGTCCTCGCGCACCGTGTAGGTGAAGGTCTTGGCGCGCACGCGCTTGCCGCCGACCTCCGCGAACCCGGCATCCTTGATGTCGTCGAGCGTGTAGCGGATGGCTCCGAAGTCGAAGGCGACTTTAGTGCTCGCCTTGGTGCCGGCGGCGGCCGTCACGCTGACGGTCTTGGAGCCGTCGACAGAGCCCTCGGGCATGGGAGCGCTGTCCTCGCCCGTGAGCGTGAACTGGAAGCTATCGCCCTCCGCCCAGTCGCGGCCCTTGAGCGTCTTGGTGAAGAGTCCCGCCGTGGAGACGTCCCTGCCCTCGGCGGCCGTTCCGTACGTGTTGGTGAACGCGACGGTCGCGCCGGCCTCGGTCACGGTGCCCTCGGCCCCCTCGGCCGTGGTCGTGTAGCCCTCGGCCGCATCCTCGGTCACGGTGTAGCTTGCGCCCACGGGCAGGCCGGCGACGGTCTTCTCCCCGCCGTCCTTGAGCGTGAAGGTCGCCTTGCCGTCCGTGAACGTCACGGCGTCCTCGCCCTCGCCGAAGGTGCCGGAGACGGGCTCGCCGTCCCCGTCGGTCAGCGCGACCGTGAAGCCGAACTCGCGCTGGCCGTCGCCGCCGACGACCGTCTTCTTGACGGTGAGGCTGCCCTCGCGGGACACGCTGTTGTGGGTCGTGTTGGTCTGCGACTCGTTCTCGCCCACCTTGACCGTTGCGGTGTTGGCGATGTCGTCGACCGTGGCGGCATCGGCGGAGACCTTCACGTCGAAGCTGAGCGTGCCCGTGGCGCCCGCGGCCTGCTCGCCGAGCGACCAGGTAAGGGTGCGCGTCGCGGCATCGTAGGCGGCGCCGTCTGCAGAGCCCTCAACATAGTTAACGCCCTTGGGCAGCGCATCGGTCACCGTCACGTCGGCCGCCTGCGCGGCACCCCTGTCGTCGACGCTGTTGTTGGCCCAGCCGATGGTGTAGGTGAGGGTGTCGCCCACGCCCACCAGTTTGCCATCCACATCGATCTTGGCGCCCGAGGCATCCGCCTTGGTTACGGTCTTCGTGTTGTCATGCGGCGTGAAGGTGTTGATGAAGGTCTTCTTACCCTGCTCATTGGAGACCTCGGCCTTAAGGCCGGCGCCGGTCTGAGTCACCGTGATGTCGAAGGTGTAGTCATGCGTATCGTCCTCGACCAGGACATCGCCGCTTGCCTTCTCGGTCACGGTCGCGTGGTAGGCACCCGGATTGGTGAAGCTGAGCTCGCCAAAGGAAACCTTGCCGTCCTTGCCATTCTTCGCCTCGATCGGGTAGCCCTCGGGCGCATTGCCCGCATCGTCGGTGAGGGAGAGCTCGAAGGTGAACTCCCCCTCCTGGAGGCCGGGCTTGCGGCCGCCCTCGAGCACCTTGGCGAGCTCGGGGACGGACACCTTGGCGGGGGCTGGGTCGAAGGTGTTGGTGAAGGCGGCGGCGGAGACCTGGTCTGCCGCGATGACGCCCTCGGCCTTGGAGCCCTCGATGCCATTCACCGCGGTCTTGTAGCCGCCGGCGGCACGCTCGGTCACCGTGTAGGTAGTCCCCGCAGGCAGGCCGGTGATCTTCACTGTCTGGCCATCTTTGAGCTTGAGGGTTGCCTTGCCGTCCTCGAACGTCGTGTCACCGTAGATACCGGATACTTTGCGGCCCGTGGCATCGGCGGCCTCAACCACAAACTTAAATATCTTGTCCGCGTCGACCGCCAGGCCCTCGCGCGCCACGACGCTCTTGGAGACGTCGAGCTCGCCGGTCTTCACGGTGTTGGTCACGGTGAAGCCGTGCTCGGCGTCGCCGGTGACCTTCGAGCTGTAGCCATCGACGGGGTCCTCGGCCACCTCGTACTTGATCACGGCGCCGGAAGCATCACGCTGCGGCAAGTTGGAGAAGACACCCTTCCAGCCGTTGGACTCGCTCAGGGTGATCGAATCGATGACGGTATTACCGTTCTTGAGATTTACTTTTACCTTATTAGGATGAGGAATCCTGGGGTTCTCCCAGACCTTTTTGATGGGAATGTTGATGTTCTCGGACTTGCCGATGATGACACCGCCGTTGGCGCCGATGCCGCCTCCCCGCCTGGCCGTATTGCCGGAGATCGTCAGCGACGTCTGGTCGACGCCGAGGTTATACACATCCTCGCTCATCACAGATTTAAGCGCGACGTTCGGCGTGGCGTCGGTAAAGGACAGGGGCTCGCCGTTGTCACCATCGGGCGTGAATCGCGGGACATCGGGGTTTGTTTCCGCATAAGTGCCTTCGGGGTTAAACAGCCCACCGTCTTTGTACCAACTGACCTTTCCGCCCCCCGGGGCGCGGTTGGCCAAGGTCAGTTTGTATTTAGCGTCTTTGGAGCCGGTGAAGACAAAGTCGTCTCCCGCCTCACCAGCCGAGTTCCTGGCGATCAGGCCGCCGTCCTGGACGTAGACCTTAGCATCTCCGGTCGGGCAGAACCACATGCCGCCGCCCTGCTTATCCGCATGGTTATCAACAACGAGAGCGTTTTCGATGTGGAGCGTGCTATAGACAAGATACTCGTTGCCTTCGCTATATACGCCGCCACCCATATTCCAAGCAGTATTGTCCTTGATCTCGCCCGCGCTGAGCGTGACGTCATTCGAATAGGTATAGACGCCTCCGCCGGCGGAAGCGGAGTTGCCAGATATGGACCCGCCCTTCATGGTGAAAGCAGTATTCCCCATTTCGCTTTCGCCACGCTGACAGCCCAGGTCGACCACGCACACTCCGCCGCCTTTGCCGTTGCCAGACGCAACGTTGTTCTTAATCTCTCCACCCTTCATGGCGAACTCGGCGTTGCCCTCAATATGAACTGCTCCAGAGGGATCGTAGGGACCCGCCTCCAGCTTGCTGCTTCTGTTGCCGGAAATCTGGCCACCAGTCATCGTGAACTTGGCTCTTTGGTTTTCGCCCTTATCCTGGCCGTACGCAAGCACCGCGCTGCCTCGATAACCGTTGTTGCCCTCGATGCTGCCTCCGCTCATGTCAAAGCGAGCGTTGCCCATCAAAATGACGCCAGAAGACGTAAGCCAATAGCAATCGGTATCCCTGGTAACAACGACTCCGTTGTTACGGATAACGCCGCCACTCATAACTACATGAGCGCCGCTGGACGCGTGAACGGCACCGCAATACGAATTGCGCAGCTCGCACTGCTCGATAACGCCGCCCGTCATGGTAAGCGAGGCCTTGTCTCCCGACACATCGATGACGCCCACGTTAACACTGGTCGCGGCGCCGTCGTACACAACGGCCTCGTCAGAGAGCACAACCGCTCCCTTGCTAGAAATAATGGCGCCCTTGTTGTAGCGACCCCTCAGAGACACTTTCCCCGACAGCTCGAGGGATGCCCTCTCGGCAACACTGACCAGTACAGAGACGTCGCTATTCTTTGTTGCCAAGATGGTATGGGGCTCATCCGACGTAATCTTAATCATCTTCCCGGCAGGAATCATGAGCGTGGAGCCGAGCTTCACGTGCTTTTCCAGTTTGATGACGGTCTCCTCGCCAACGGGGGCCGCGTCGACCAGGTCCTGAAGGGTCTCGGTGCTGTCGCCGCTCACGCTATCGCCGACGCCGTCATCGATGGACTCGCGCGTGTAGACGATATCGACGCCGGAGCTCGGGAGGTTCTCCGAGCCGGTGATATCGTCCATGCTGTTTTCGATTGTGATCTTTTGAACCGTGCTCTTGTCAAACATACCCGAGGGTATTTTGGTGAGGCCGCGCCCGATCGTCACATCCTTCACGCCATCTACGCGCGAGAAGGCTGACGTGCCAACGGAAGTCACGGAATCCGGAATGGAAAGCTGTTCCGGCAACGTGCCGCCATAGAAGGCGTAGTTGCCAATTTTCTCAAGTGTCTCGGGAAGCTGGACGGCGACGTTGCTCCAGATAAAGGCCCAGTCACCGATACTCTTCAGGCTGTCGCAAAGCCCCACGATCTTAACCGGCGTGTAGCAGAACGCATAGCCCGGAATGCTCTGAAGCGAGGACAGGTCCACGGACGCCCGCAGATTTTTGCACTCGCGAAAAGCTCCGCTGCCCATCGTTGTTACCTTGCTTAGATTGGACACACTCACCAGGCTGGCACACCCCTTGAAAGCAGAGGATCCGATGCTCGTCAATGTGCCTTGGAAATCGATGCCGGTCAAACTCGAGCAATTCTGAAACGCCCCATCCCCGATGGACTCGATTTCGCTCAGCGCGGTGACGGACGTTAGAGAGGTGCATCCGTCAAACATGTGCGAGGGGATCTTCGTAACCGAAGCGGGCAACGACACGCTTGTCAGAGACGTGCAGCCTTTGAGCACGCCCGTTATGGTATCGGCGAAGGCGACATCTTTTGGAAACTCGATGCTTGTGAGGGCCGTAGCCCCCCCCGAAGGCGCTCGGGCCCGAAATCATTTTGAGGGTGGAGGGGAGATCGATCTCCGAAAGGCTGCTGCAGCCATTGACCATCGAGTTGGCGCTAATCTCCTCGACGCCCTCATCGAAATAGAGCTTTTCGAGCGAGCCGGCGTTTTGCAGCGTGCAACTGAAGTCCTTGATGGAGCCAGGGATATGGAGCTCCTTGACCTTTACGAACTTCCGGAAATACCATCCGCGCACGTTTTCGAGCGTGTCGGGAAGCGTCAGCTGCTCAACGTTCTCGGCCACGATACCAGACGAGAAATAAAGTTCGGTGACTTTGTAGGTCTGGCCATCATGCTCGATGGAGCTGGGCACACTCACCGCGGTCACGCTGTCGTCGGCAACAATACATGTGATTTCCGCCGTGCCCTTATCCGTGGTCTCGCACGAATAGGTCACGCCGTCCTGGGTGATCTCAAAATCATCCGCAGTATACGCAGCCCGCGATGCCGTGGCCGCATATGCGACACCGGCCGTCGCGCCGACGGATAAACATCCGAAGCCGAGAACCAGCGCAAGGCAGAGAGCAGCGGCTCTCCGCCCCCCGCCGAAAACTTTCCTCTCCAATTCCCTTCTCCCCCTCTGGTGTCGCCTTCTCTTCCCAAGAGCGATCTATTGATTAGGACAGTTCAAAGACAACATTATGCCCAAAGAGGCCCATCATGGAGATAATCCACGTCTTCGCCCAAAATGGTAATAAATTGGCAGGATTAATCGGCGAACAACTGAACGAAGAGCAATTTATTAATGGCACATGAATGACGGCGTCAACACTTGAAGTGCAAAAAGACTGCTTTTCTAGATGCGGCCGAGGTCGTAGGATCGAGCAGCCGCTTCACCGGCACAGATGAGGTTGGTTGTGGCTTCTTGCACACCGAGCGCCTGGTCGAGGGGCATGGGCTTGCGGCAGATCGGAAGCACCAAGTCGATGCCCTGCTCGTACACCGCATCCAGGTTGTCGGCACGACCGCCCACGACGGCAACAACCGGCTTGCCACACCGCTTGGCACGGCGTGCCACGCCCACCGGCGCCTTACCGGCGGCGGACTGCTCATCCATATTGCCCTCGCCCGTTATGACCAAGTCGATATCGCGCACGCGCTCGTCAAACCCCACGAGATCGAGCACCGTCTCTACACCCGAGCGTAACTCCGCACCGAGCGCCAGTAACGCCGCGCCCAAGCCACCGGCAGCGCCCGCGCCGGGCACGCCGAGCACCGAGCCAAATGTCCGTGCGCCCTCGGGTGTGCGCAACAACCCCTGGGCTCGCGCCTCGAAAATTGCCGCATCGAGCAGGCGACCGTAGCCGACCATCCAGCCGTCGTATCTGCGCAGCACCTCGACATCATCCGCCGGCAGGCCCTTCTGCCCGCCAAACACCGCCAGTGCGCCTCGACGCCCCACGAGCGGATTCTCGACATCGGAAAGCACAACGATACGAGCATCATCCAAAGCCTGCAGAGCTGGCGCCAAATCAACGCTCGCCACCTGCTCAAGGCCGGCAAGACCGGGGGCGACATCGCATCCCTGATCATCGACCACACGCGCGCCCAGCGCCTGCAGCATGCCGGCGCCACCGTCGTTGGTGGCACTGCCGCCCAGACCAATATAGATAGTCTTTGCCCCGGCGCGAACCGCACGGAGCATCAGCTCGCCCACGCCATAGGTCGAAGCCGCGAGCGCCGCCGATTCCGTGCAGGGTGAATACCCAATACCCACCGCCTCGGCCATCTCAATAACAGCCGACTCGTGCTCGATATCAACCAGCATCCGGGCAGACGTGCGCTTGCCCAAGGGACCTGCCACCTCGCAGGTCACAATCTCACCACCGCGTGCGGCGATGGCGTCGAGCGTTCCCTCTCCACCATCTGCCAGCAGCAATGTGCACACCTCGGCATCGGGCCAACCGCGGCGCACGCCTTCGGCAACCGCCGCCTCCGCCTGCACACTCGACACGCTGCCCTTAAAGGAGTCGATCGCCAACAGCACACGGCGGGGTCGGCGGCACGCAGGACCAAAGTCAACCGCCGTGCCAGCATCCTCACCGGCACCCGCAAGCGCTGCGGCGTGAGCGGCGTGTGCTTCAAGATCGGCCCCACAACCGCAATCAGCGCCGCCCGCTCCGCGCAGACCGCCAAAATAGCTACTCAGCAGCTCGCGGCATTCATCCGCCAGGACCCCAGCCGTCACGTTAAACCGATGATTCAGGCGCGAGTCGGCATTCAAATCGTATAGGGATCCCAACGCGCCCGCCTTGGCGTCGCTCGCGCCATACACGCAGCGCCCCACGCGCGCGTTAACCATAAGGCCTGCGCACATGCAGCAGGGTTCCAACGTCACATAGACCGTACAGTCGGAAAGGCGCCAGCGACCGAGCGACCGAGCGGCAGCGCACAGGGCCGCAAATTCTGCGTGCGCCGAAGGATCCTGATCGAGCTCGCGTCGATTATGCGCCCTCGCGACAATCTCGCCGTCGCGCACCACTACGGCTCCGATGGGCACCTCGCCCACCGCAGCAGCGGCGCAAGCCTCCGCCAGCGCCTCGCGCATGAACTTCTCGTCGATTTCGGTGATCGTCATCGTTCGCCTTCCCTGCTGCAAATTCAAAACGATGCTATCATTACGACTCACGGAGAGATGGCAGAGCGGTTGAATGCGGCGGTCTTGAAAACCGTTGAGCGCGAGAGCGTTCCGGGGGTTCGAATCCCCCTCTCTCCGCCACTTCTAGTGATGCACCGGCGTCATGGTTCGCTCGAACAGCGCATCGACAACGTCGGCCATCTCGGGTCGACGCTCAAGATCGTGGCCCGATTCCCACCATATCGTGAAAAGTCGAATGATACCGCCGGCGACAAACTCAGACGTCGTCTCAAGTGACACGGGGGCCAGGGCATCCTCGGCAAGCACGTTCATCACACGCTCGCGGATGGAGCGAGCAATGCGGTCGCAAATAACGTTGGTCAACATGCCCGACATGCTGCTTGCCAAAATGTTATCCATGAGCTGCTCGTGCGCCAGAATCAAATCCATGGCATCGTCCAAAATCGCGTGCCGAAGCGCGCGCACGTCCTCGGCTGATACCGCGCCGACCTCATCGGACTGTTTTTGCGGCAAGCCCGACATGAGCTCATCGATATAAAAGGCAAAGTAATCGTTCTTGTCGCGAAAGTGCTTGTAGAACGTCGTGCGGCGAATCATGGCGCGGTCGCACAGCATGGCAACCGTCAGGTCCTCAAAACGATGCTCCTCGAGAAGTTCGGTGAAGGCATCGAACAGGGCGCGGTAGGTTTTCTTAATGCGAAGGTCCACTGGTATCGCCATCCTCAGGGCAAAGACAACACTCGTCAATCTGTCGCATATCTTACACCTGTACCTCGCGCGCTTTGCCCCGGTACCGACCCCGCCGAAAACATAACGCTTGCCGGAAAGTTCGGCACGGCAAAACGTTGCGGGTATACTAGTAGCGTTATACCAACGGCAGCTGGCGCATGCCGCCGCGGCCATTCGAAACGGAGACATCATGATTACCGTCATCATCGGCATCGTTGTTGTCATTGTGATTGTCTGCGCCATCGCCGGCATCTACAACAACATGGTCACCAAGCGTAACCGCATCGATAACGCCTGGCAGAACATCGATACGCAGCTGCAGCGCCGCAACGACCTGATCCCCAACCTGGTCGAGACCGTCAAGGGCTACGCCAAGCACGAGCAGGAGACGCTCTCCGCCGTGATCAGCGCGCGCAACACCGCCGTCAAGGCCACCACGCCCGAGGCCAAGATGGAAGCCGACAACGTGCTGACCGGTGCGCTACGCCAGCTCTTCGCCGTAGCCGAGGCCTATCCCGATCTTAAGGCAAACACCAACTTTACGCAGCTGCAGGCATCGCTCGAGGATACCGAGAACAAGATTAGCTATGCACGCCAGAGCTACAACGACTGCGTGCTCAGCTACAACAACGCCATTCAGACGTTCCCGGCTGTCATCTTTGCCGGCATCTTCCAGTTTAAGGAGCGCCAGGGCTTCGAGGCCGCCGAAGCAGCCCGCCAGGCCCCGACCGTCAAGTTCTAACAGATTCGCAGCGTATCTTTAATCGGGTATATGCATAAACCGCCCCGTCGAATGCATACTTCGACGGGGCGGTTTCCTTTGTCGCAAAGGTCCCCCTCAAGGCGCCGTGCATTTTTGGGAGTATTCAGCATGCCCGACAGCTTCGGGCGCCACGATAAATGCCAATGACCGCGAATATCCCTGCAAATCAAACGCTGCCAGCCCATAACCCCGCCCATCATCCGTAGAAAACATCGAGAAATCCCGATTTTTTGCCCGAGGTCGGTATGCAGGGGCCTTCGATTGCAGAATACTCGCAAAAATGCACGTCGCCACCACCCCCACATGGCGCGAACCAAAACAAAAGCGCGGCCTTCCTTTCCGGCGCACTCCGCGGGACGAAAAAACCTCCGCCGCGCGAAGTGCGCAGCGGAGGTTCTTTCATGTCCGAGGACGCGCCGGAAAGGAAGGTCGCCCTCGGGCCGGACAGCTAAGACAGCTTACGCGACGGTGTAAACCCAGTTGTGCTTGTCCTCGACAGCTCCGGACTGGATACCGGTCAGGGTCTCGCGGAGCTTCTTCATCACAGGGCCGATCTCGGTGTAGCCAGCCGGGAAGGTCACGGTCTCATCGGCACCATAGACCTTGTTGTCGATCTCGCCAACCGGGGAGATGACGGCAGCGGTGCCGCACAGGCCGCACTCCACAAAGGTACCGGCCTTGACCTCGGCCCACTCGACGGGACGCTGGTCAACGGTCATGCCCAGGTCCTGAGCAACCTGAACAAGCGAACGACGGGTGATGGAGGGCAGGATGGAGTCGGTGTGCGACTGCGGAACGACGAGCGTGCCGTCCTCCTTCACGAACAGGACGTTAGCGCCACCGGTCTCCTCGACATAGGTGCGGGACTCGGAGTCGAGATACAGGTTCTCGGCATAGCCCTCGCGATGGGCCTCCATCGTGGGCTTGAGGGACATGGCGTAGTTCAGGCCGGCCTTGATATTGCCGGTGCCGTGCGGTGCGGCACGGTCGTACTCGGAAACGCGCAGCTTAACGGGCTTAAGGCCACCCTTAAAGTACGGACCGACCGGGGTCACGAGAATGCGGAACGTGTACTCAGGAGCGGGAGCCACGCCAATCACGTCACCGGAGCCGATCATAAACGGACGCACGTACAGGGTCGCACCGGAACCGAAGGGCGGAACCCAGGCGGCGTTTGCAGAAACGACCTGCTTGACAGCCTCGACGAACTTGTCCTTGGGGAACGGGGGCATCTCGAGGCGCTGGGCAGAGTTGTACATACGCTCGGCATTCATGTCGGGACGGAAGCAGACAATGCTGCCGTCCTCGGCGGTGTAAGCCTTCAGGCCCTCAAAGACCTCCTGGCAGTAATGGAAGATGCCGCCGCACTCGGAGACATGCAGGGTGTGGTCGGTGGTCAGGCCGCCCTCGTCCCACTCGCCGTCCTTCCAATGAGCCTCGTAGCTGTAATCGGTCTTCATGTAGCCAAAGCCGAGGCTACCCCAATCGATATCCTTCTTCTCGACAGTCATATGTCGCTCCTTACATACACAGTTGCAAACTCGCGAACCCGCACGCAAGGACCGAGGCCGGCCGCGTCGCAACGTCGCACGCCCGGAGCGTAAAGCCGGACGGGACACGCAAACAGCATCAAAGCCGATGGCACGTCGATTCGCATGCACGAGATTGTACTCCGCACGCGCGTCGGATAAAACGTTTTTCTTTAACTAACTAAAGTATTTTCATTTGACCGAAGCAAAGAGGCCCGCCACCGCAAGCGGTGACGGGCCTTGACTGCACGGTTTGCGCGCTGGCTCGAGCTACGCGTTCTTTTTGCCCAGCTTAGCCTTAACCAGACCGACCACGGTCGGGATGATCGACACGGCAACGATGCCAACGATTAGCAGCTCAAAGTGCTCCTGCACAAAGGGGATGCCTCCAAAGAAGTAGCCCAGCAGTGTAAAGAGCGTCGACCAGGTAATGCCGCCCAGCACGTTAAAGATGACAAAATTGCGCCAGTGCATACCGCCCATGCCGGCGATAAAGGGCACAAAAGTGCGGATAAACGGGAAGAAACGGCCCAGGAAAATAGCCAGGTGGCCCCACTTGTCCAAGAAGTCCTCGGACTTTTTAATGCGCTCGGGCGTCATGGCCTTGACCTTGCCCGAAGCGATGATCTTTTTGCCAAAGAAGTGACCGATCATAAAGTTGCACTGGTCGCCCAGGATGGCTGCGGCCCATGCAGTGGCCAGAAGCGCCACGATGTTAAAGCCGCCGTTGTGGGCAAAGAAGCCCGAGGCGAACAGCAGTGAATCGCCGGGAAGGAATGGGAAGAACACCACGCCCGTCTCAATAAAGATGATCAGGAACACGCAGCCGTAGGCCATAAGCGGGCCGGCGGCGATCCAGCTGGCGATCGCGGTACGCGGATCCTTAAGCAGCTCGGCGATAAAGTTGATGAAACCCATGAAGTAAAACCTCTCAGTTGTGGGCGCGGACACGTCCAAGTTGACCAGTATACGGTTATGCCGTGCCCGCATGCCCAATCCCTCAAAAGCACTACTCCATTAGCAGCAAGTTTGCATAACTGACAATTGTCGCCCAAAACCATCCAAGATTGCTCTTCCTAATCCCTAGCGAATCGCTATACTTTATTGAATTGCATTGTCGCGGCGCTAAGGGAGGGCGGCCGGTGAGCTTCATCAATACCATTCGCGAGGACATCAAGACCGTCCAGGCACAGGACCCCGCCGCGCAGAGCGGCTTGGTCATCTTCCTTTCCTATCCCGGCCTGCACGCCAAGTGGAACCACGTGCCCGAGCATTGGCTGTGGGAACACGGCCACCGCTCACTCGCCCGCGTGCTCTCGCAAATCACCCGCCACATCACCGGCGTCGAGATTCACCCCGCCGCGCAGATCGGCAAGCACTTCTTTATCGACCACGCCATGGGCGTCGTCATCGGCGAGACCACCATTGTGGGTGACAACTGCGTGCTCTACCAGGGCGTCACGCTCGGCGGTACCGGCAACGAGACCGGCAAGCGCCACCCCACCCTAGGCAACAACGTCACCGTGGGCACAGGCGCCAAGGTGCTCGGCAACATCCGCATCGGCGACAACGTCAAAATCGGCGGCAACTCGGTCGTCGTCAAAGACGTGCCCGATAACTGCACCGTCGTGGGCGTGCCGGGACGCATCATCAAGCGCAACGGCTGCCGCGTGTTCGAGGAGAGTTTCGACGCCAAACAGCATCGTGAGTACATGCCCGACGATGCCGCCGAGCAGAGCGCCCTCAACCGCCAGGGCATCACCGAGAACGCTCGTCGCGTCAAAGAGCTCGAGCAGGAGGTGGCCGAACTCAAGGCCCTCGTCGCCAAGCTCGTGGACGAGCGCTAAGGCCGCAGGCAACCGCCACGACATAAACGCCAACGCAAAAGGCGCGCCAGGGAATCCATCCCCGGCGCGCCTTCTTTTCGATGTGACATGCGGGACTGTCCCTTTGTCACATTATGCGAACTGACTCAAGTAGAGGTCGGCATAGGCACCCTCGGCAGCCAGCAGCTCCTTATGCGTGCCCTGCTCGATAATGTTGCCGTGATCCATGACCAAGATCAGGTCGGCATCCACAATCGTCGACAGGCGGTGCGCGATCACAAAACTCGTACGCCCGCGCATGAGCGCGTCCATGGCACGACCGATGGTAAGCTCGGTACGCGTATCCACGCTTGAGGTCGCCTCGTCCAGGATGAGAATCGCCGGGTTGTTGAGCAGCACGCGTGCGATGGTCAGCAGCTGACGCTGGCCCTGGCTGATGCTTTCGGCATCGTTGGCCACGCGCGTGTCGTAGCCCTGCGGCATGGTGCGCACAAAGAAGTCGACCTGCGCGGCGCGGGCGGCAGCCACGATCTCGTCGCGCGTCGCCTCGGGGCAGCCGTAGGCGATGTTTTCGGCAATCGTGCCATCGAACAGCCAGGCGTCCTGCAGCACCATGCCAAACTGCTGCCGCAGCTCGCCGCGATCCATGCGGCTCGTATCCACACCGTCGAGCGTAATGCGGCCGCCGTCGATCTCGTAGAAGCGCATGAGTAAGTTGATGAGCGTGGTCTTACCCGCACCCGTGGTTCCCACCACCGCAATCTTCCGACCCGGTTCGGCGGTAAACGACACGTCGCGCATAAGCGGCTTGTCGGGCGTGTAGCCAAAGCGCACATGTTCAAAGGCGACGCGGCCCTTCACGCGACCCGGCAGCTTGGCAGCCTCGTCCGGCAGCGGATCGGCCTCCATCTCAGACTCATCGAGCAGGTCGAACACGCGCTCCGCACTCGCCAACGCGCTCTGCAGCGAGTTGAAAGTGAACGACAGCTCCGTCATGGGTTCGGACGCCTCGTAGATAAACTGGAGGAACGCCTGGAACACGCCGACAGTCATATGCCCGGCAACCAACATGCTGCAGCCCACGAGCGCAATCACGATCTGCGCCAAACGTCCGATAAAGCGCACCGCGGGTTCGACGGCGTTGATCATAAAGTCGGCCTTGGTGCTCACGCGGGCCAGCTCGCCCGAGGCCTCGTGCACCTCAGCGGAGCTCTGGCGCTCGCGGTTAAACGCGCGGATCACCAGACGGCCCGAATAGCCCTCCTCGACCGCGCTCGTGATTTTGGACACCCATTCCTGACGCTCGCCCGTCACATCATGCGTGCGACGCGAGACCACTTTGGTCACCAGCAGCGACAACGCCATAAAGAACAAAAAGACTAGCGTGAGCGGCACGCTAAACACGAACATCATGATGATGGCACCCGTCACGGTACCGATCGATACCAGCAGCTGCA
>URJD01000026.1 GCA_900548075.1 uncultured Collinsella sp. | reverse complement strand
TCGGCCGTCCCCGCGTTCTGTTTAAGAAGGACGAGAACGGCAACAAGATGGAGCCTGTCGAGCAGGCCGTCGTCGAGTGCCCGGACGAGTACTCGGGCAAGGTCGTTGAGGTCTTCGGTACCTCCGGCGGCATCATGACGAGTATGGATACCTCGGGCATCGTGACGCACCTCGAGTTTAAGATCCCGACCCGCGGCATCATGGGCCTTAAGAACCGCATCATGAACGTCACCCACGGCGAGGGCGTGTTCTACCACACCTTCTTGGAGTATGGTCCTTACGCCGGCGAGATCGGCAACCGCCAGAACGGCGCCATGATCTCCATGACCACCGAGAAGGCCGTTGCCTATGCTCTGGGTACGCTGCAGGAGCGCGGCCAGCTGTTTGTTGAGCCGGGCACCGAGTGCTACGAGGGCATGATCGTGGGCGAGCGCAGCAAGGCCGGCGACATGGTCGTCAACATCGCGCGTACCAAGAACCTGGGCAACCAGCGTTCCTCGACCTCCGATATCTCCGTCCAGCTGGTGCCGCCCCGCACCTTCTCGCTGGAGGAGGCGCTGGAGTACATCGCCGACGACGAGCTGGTGGAGATCACTCCCAAGAACATCCGCCTGCGCAAGCGTCTGCTCAACGCCACCGACCGCAAGAAGGCTGCCGTCCGCGCCGGCCAGGTCAACAAATAAGCGCTGGGGCTTATAACCGCCAATAAGAAAGGGCGTCGACCGCGATGGTCGGCGCCCTTTTTGGTGCAGGGGGCAGGTTCGTTTGCGCCGCCACAAAGGTGCTTGGCATCTTTGTGGCGGTTAGCTGCTAAGCGGTGGCGAGTCCCGGCGTTTTAGTCGGCTGCTGCGGCTTGAGGCGGGCGTTGCGCCAGATGATCTGGATGATGTAGCCGAGCATAAAGACAAAGGCCACGCCGCTGATGAAGCCGCCTACGAGGGGAAGCCCTGTGAGGGCGCCTGCGGCGATGCCACCCACGGCTGCCATGGCGTAGCGGTTTTGGCTGTGTCCGACCATGCGGGCGATCGCGCACCCCGCAAAGGCGCTCGACACCAATGCGATGCCGATAACGCCGCACATGAGGGCTCCGGCAAGCGATAGACCAGCGATGGAGATAATCAGCAGTAGGACGGCGGGGACGATAGCAATCGTGCCCAGAAGACCGCTCACCCACAGGGGCGTGGGGCGCTGGTGGAGCATGCCGGCGGCGCTGGCGGTCGCGCGCGGAAAGACGAGCTCGAGCAGCAGAGCGACAAAGCAGGTGGAAAGCGCCGCGGCGACGGTGCCGCCGATGACATCGTTAACGGTGGAAGTATCCTCGTTTTCGGTGCGGTCGATCTTGAGCGCGCCGACTTCGGCTCCCGCGGCGCGCTCGGGGTCCTCGGAGACGTGCGCGTTCACGGTGCCGGTGATGCGGGCGTTCTTGCCCAGGATAAGCTTGTCGGCCCAAACCTCGACATTGCCCTCGACGGTGCCATCGATGGTCACCGTATCGCCCGCAAGCGCTGCCGACTTGGTAGAGCCGCGTAGGGCAACCGTCTCGCCTATCGCATAGAAACAGTTGGCGGTGCTGTCGGCGTTGAGAACAACGTGCTGGCCAGCGACGGTTATGCTGCCATCAACCGTGGTTTGGGCGATATCAATTGTGCGCGCCGCAAGACGAACGGCGCCGCCTACCGTGCAGTCGCGAATTGAGAGGGTATCGCCCGCAGCGATGATATCGTGGTCGATGGACGCATCATCCAAGTTGAGGGCCTGACCGGCCCAGTACAGGTCACCCTCGGCGCCGGACGGATTGGCGTCATTGTCGGTCGCAAGGACATTGCCTGCCGTGTCTGTGCCGGCAAATGACGCCGTGGGAAGAGCAGTGAGCGCGAGCGCGATGAGCGCGAATGCCATAAGCAGGCAGCGACGCATCTTGTGTGACGGCGCCGTCGCGGTTTGATTGAAAGCCATGGTTGATCCTTTTGTTAGGTGTTCGGCATATACCTAACAGGGTACCCAACGCGCGGGCGCTCTAAAAGAACCTCTCGGTTGCATTTCGAGGGGTTGTGTCGTGCTGCCTACTTTTTACGGTGCAAAAAGCGCGCGATGTCTTCTTCGGTGGGGCTTTTGATGTCAAAGCGCAGCGAGAGCCAGCGCAGGCCCATGGTCACGGCAACGCATACGACCAGCGCGGCGACATTGCTCATGATGCCGCTCATAACGAGACACACATAGCTTGTCGATCCGGCGATGGCAGCGATGGCATAAAAGTTAGTACGTTGGAAAATGCCCGGAACCACGCCCATAAAGCCGTCGCGCAACATGCCGCCGCCCACCGCGGTGAAAAAGCCCATCATGATGCACACCGCCGGCGCAAAGCCGTAGACCAGCGCCTTGTCTGCTCCAGTGGCGGCGTAGATGCCGACCGAGATGATGTCGAGCAGGGGAATGAGTTTTTCGGGCTTGTCGACGATAGCCGGGAAGATATAGATGATGGCTGCCGTGGCAATGGAAAGCGGGAGCGCCATCGGCTGGTTGAGGATGTAAACGTTGCCCACCTGCAGCGTCATGTCGCGCAAGAGACCGCCGCCCAGACCGCAGACCACCGCGAGCGCGACCGCGCCCACCAGGTCGAGCTTGTGCTCGCGCGCAACCAGCACACCTGAGATCGATGCAGCGACAACAGCGAACATCTCGAGCCAAAACGGAATAGCGACCATGGCATCCGAGGCATGTGAGGTAACGGTTATAGCGGCGACGACGGGCAAGATGGGGTCCTTTGGGTTGCGGGTTTAGACAATGCCCGTACATAGTACATGTTCGGCGCCGATTGCGATCCTATTGCTCGGCAAACGGTCGGGACTGGATGCTGACATGGCATTGCTGGAATGCCAGGGATCCAAAACATGTACGTCACCCTCCAAAAACGGCATTTTTCGACATCTTTGGAGGCGGACGTACATGTTTGGATTGAGCTCACAGCATGAGTGAGTTGATTTACTCACATCCGGTATATTTCCCCACTTCAACGGACATAAGAGTTGGATACCGGCTCAGAGCGAGAGGCCCTCAATGGATACCCCTGTTCTCATTTCGCATAAAACCGCATGGCTTGTCCATCATGCACCCCAGAATTTGGTTCAGTCTCTTGCGCGGCACGACTACCAGATAGGCGCACAAGGCATCTCCACCCAGCAACGTGTTGCACGCATACGACAGGCTCTTACCGACTGCGGCATTCCGTCCGATATGCTTAAGACTATCGATATCGCGGTTGTATTCGAATTCGAGCGAATTCGTACCAAAGGCGTCGTTTGTCACATTCTTGGACAAAATCTTCCCTACGAGCATATTAACGAGTTGACGCCCGGAATCTTCATCACCGACGAAGCCTTCACCTTTGTGCTCGCTGCCGAGTGGATGGATAGGATCGAATATCTCGAATATGGCTATGAAGTCTGCGGCGATTATCGCATGAGGCTCAATCCCGCCGACCCTTATACCGGGCAACCAGCCACTACCTCCAAGGATGAAATAACCAAACTGCTCGATCGGCACCCCGGCAAACCCGGTGCCACACGTGCACGGCTCGCGCTCAGGCACATCTACGATCACTCGGCCTCGCCTATGGAGACCGCTTCGGCAATCGCCCTCTCGCTCCCAACAAGCGAAGGCGGCGTTGGTATCCGAGGTATCGAACTCAACAAACCGCTCGAGATCCCTCAACGTCTCTGGCATTGCACAAAAGCCCGAACACTCAAAATCGATGCCCTCATTACCTATAAGCGCAGGGAGCTCGGTATCGAATATAAGGGCGGTTTTCACGATGAGTTCGAGCGCAAGGGGGCAGATGCGGAACGAGAGGCCGTTCTCTCCCAAATGGGATATCGAATCGTTACGCTCACTTCGGCTCAGTTCGGCAGCCAGCTCGCCTTTCACCGCGCCATGAACAACATTCGCGAAGCACTCGGCATGCCTCGCTGTACCGACACCGGGTACCAGCGAGAGCAAAACGAACTACGCAAGGCGCTTATCCGCAACTGGAAGGGCATGCGAGACGAAGAGGCACCTTCCGAATAGTGCCACTCCCGTGAACTCAATCCAAACGTGTACGTCAGCCTTCAAAGATGTCGAAAAATGTCGGTTTTGGAGGGTGACGTACATGTTTGGGGAAGCGTGGGATCGAGACGTATTTCGATAACAAAAAAGCCCCATTGCTGGGGCTCATACCATCTAATGGCGGAGGAGGAGGGATTCGAACCCTCGTGACCTTATACAGGCCAAACGGTTTTCGAGACCGCCGCATTCAACCACTCTGCCACCCCTCCGCGTGGGGTAAAAACAAAGCAGGCTCGAAGGCCTGCTTTGGAATTAACTGGCGGAGAGTCAGGGATTTGAACCCTGGAGACGCTTTTGACGCCTACACGATTTCCAATCGTGCTCCTTCGGCCACTCGGACAACTCTCCGTTAAATGCGAAAGTCAGTATACACGAGGAATCGCAAAGTGCAAACAGAAAAGTTGGCATTTTTTAAAACGCTCGGCCGCGCTTGGCGTTGCAGTGGGGTTTGAGGTGCCAAAAAACGGCTTCCGACCAGCGTGGTTGATCAACTCAATTGTTCAAAAGGGGTATTCATAAGCGACTTGGCAATGAATTTAAAAATCTTTGGGTGGTGCTGTGGACCACTGGTATGCATTTTGCGACCACAGCCTTGTGCCCGTTGACCTGTGGCTTGGCTCAGCTTGTCCTAGCGGCACCGTATCTTGTCCACAAATCCGTCAAGCTTTTGGTCAGGATTTGGTTGGAATGCGCATGAAACGTGGTGCGAGCATGGGCATATGTGGAGGTCATGAGGTTGTAGCTGCATATTCTTGCGGCCTGGGAGGTTGAAAGATATTATTACCAAGTCTTTTCCTGCTTCAGGCGCACCTTCACGACCTGAAGCCACATTTGCCCAGAGGAGGTGACAATATGAAGGCTTATGAACTGCTGTTCTTTGTTGACCCGTCGCTCGACCCCGAGACTCGTCTCGCTGTTATGAAGCGTATCGATACCACGATCGCTGAGGGCGCTGGCAAGGTCGACTCCGTTGACGAGTGGGGCAAGCGCAAGCTCGCCTACGAGATCAACGACCTCACCGATGGTGACTACACCCTCATCAACTTCCACGCAGATCCTACCCAGATCGCCGAGCTTGATCGCGTCCTGCGCATCACCGACGCTGTGGTCCGCCACATGATCGTCCGTCGCGACGACCAGGAGTAAGACTGTCGTTTTGGACTGGGCTTGTGCCCCAAGAGGAAGTAGTGAGTTATGAGCATCAATCGAGTGAACATCACCGGTAACCTCACCCGCGATCCCGAGCTGCGCGCCACCGCCGGCGGAACCCAGGTTCTGTCCTTTGGCGTCGCCGTGAACGATCGTCGCCGTAACGCGCAGACTGGCGAGTGGGAGGACTATCCCAACTTTGTCGACTGCACCATGTTCGGCACCCGCGCCGAGGCCGTGAGCCGTTTCCTGGCAAAGGGAAACAAGGTCGCGATCGAGGGCAAGCTGCGCTACAGCTCTTGGGAGCGCGACGGCCAGCGCCGGAGCAAGCTTGAGGTCATCGTCGATGAGATCGAGTTTATGAGCTCCCGTGGTGGCCAGGGTGGCTACGATCAGGGCGGTTACGCCCCCGCAGCTCCCGCGCCCGCAGCACGTCCTGCCGCACCGGTGGCTACGCCGCCCGCGGTCGACGTCTACGATGAGGACATCCCGTTCTAAGGGTTGTTCACCTATTTTTGAGTGAGAGGCGGCTTCGGTTCGCCGAAGTTGCCAAATGAAAGGTATTTTGACATGGCTAATGATTTTTCTGCACGTCAGCCGCGTCGTAAGTACTGCCAGTTCTGCAAGGAGAACACTGAGTTCATCGACTATAAGGACACTCAGCTTCTCCGTAAGTACATGACCGATCGTGGCAAGATCAAGCCCCGTCGCGTCACTGGCGCTTGCACGCAGCATCAGCATGACATCGCCAACGCCATCAAGCGCGCCCGCGAGATGGCTCTCCTGCCGTACACCGTCCCCGTGGTTTCCTCTCGTGGCAACCGCGACCGCGGCTAAGAAGGGAGACGCATCATGAAGGTTATTCTTCTCGATGAGATCAAGGGCAAGGGCGGCGAGGGTGACGTCGTAGAGGTCGCTCAGGGTTACGCTGAGAACTTCCTGTTCCCCAAGAAGCTCGCTGTTGCCGCCACCAAGGGCAACCTCAAGCAGCTTGACGAGCGTCGCAACAACATCGCCAAGCGCGAGGCCGTCCGTCTGGCTACCGCCAACGAGACCAAGGCTGCCTTCGAGGGCAAGACGGTCACCGTTGACGTCAAGGTCGGCGACGAGGGCATCCTCTTTGGCTCCGTTACCGCCGCTATGATCGCTGACGCCATCAAGGCTCAGCTCGGTATGGACATCGACCGCAAGCGCGTCGAGCTCGGTAAGCCCATCAAGGTTGCCGGTGCCCACACCGTTGCCATCTCGCTGTACCGCGAGATCAAGGCCGAGGTTGTCGTTCTCGTCGGCGTTACCGCCGAGGAGCTCGCTGCCGAGGCTGAGGTCGAGGAGGCCGCTGAGGTCGCCGAGGCCGAGACCGCCGAGGTCGAGACTGAGGCTGCTGCCGAGTAGCATTTGCTGCAACGCAACAATCTTGTTCTAAGAAGGGCGCTCTGGGAAACCAGGGCGCCCTTTTGTTTTTTGCGCTGAGTGAGTGTCATGGTGAACGTTGCGTCGAAGTCCTATATACAGGACCGTTCATCCGTTTGGTTCGGTGATGATTGGCGGCGCGCGGCGCGTTTTGGGACCATGGCTGATACTATGGATGCTCGCAAGCGATATGAATGAGGATGCTCATGGCATATGACGATAGGGAGACCGGGCTGACGGTTGAGGACCGCGGCTCAAAGTTGGGTCTTCCCCAAAACCAAGATGCAGAGGCCAATGTACTGGCCGCTATGCTGCTGTCGCCCGAGGTGGTCGAGGAGGCCCAGGTCGAGCTGCAGCCCGATGACTTCTACCGGCCCATTCATAAGACCATCTATACCGCGATGGTCGATATGTACAACAGCCGCATTCCCATCGACTCCATCTCGCTGATCGATTACCTGCGAAGCATCAACAAGCTCGATGCCGTGGGCGGCGAAGCGTACATTTTGGAGTTGATGGGTCAGACCCTGTCGCTCGTCAACTGGCAGCACCATGCCGCCATCGTTCGCCGTGATTCGATGCTGCGTGAGCTGATCGGCGCCACCAACGAGATCAACGCGCTGGCATATAACGCCCCCACCGACACCAAAGAGGTTGTCGAGCTGGCCGAGAGCAAGCTACTCAAGGTTACGGCGCGCGAGGTCAAGTCGAGCTACAAGACGCTGACCGAGTTTATGGTCGAGGCCTATAACGAGGCCGAGGAAGTGTGCCAGGCCGGTGGCCAGGCCGCGGGCGTGCCCACTGGCTTTCCGTCGCTCGACCGCATGCTCATGGGCTTCCGCGAGGGCCAGCTCATCATTATCGGCGCCCGCCCTGCTGTAGGTAAGACGTCGTTCGCTCTGAACCTGGCACTTAACGCTGCCGCTGCCGGTTATACCGTCGGCTTCTTCTCGCTGGAGATGTCGGGCAAGGAAATTGCCCAGCGTCTGATTTGCGCCTACGCCATGATCTCGATCAGTGACTTCCGCATGGGCCGCATTAGCCCCGAGCAGTGGGCCAATATCAACGAGGCCACGCAGACCTTGTCCAAGCTCGATATTCTGATTGACGATACGCCCGGCACCACAGTGACCGAGATTCGCGCCAAGAGCCGCCGCATGCTCCATAACAAGGAGAAGGCAATCATCATCCTGGACTACCTGCAGCTGGTGAGTCCTCCGCCGGGACGCCGCTCCGAGAGCCGTACCGTCGAGGTTTCGGAGATGTCGCGTGGTCTTAAGATCATGGCCAAGGAGCTCAAGATCCCGCTCATCGCGCTGTCGCAGCTCTCGCGTCAGGTCGAATCCCGTACCGGCAAGCGCCCGCAGCTTTCCGACCTTCGTGAATCGGGCTCCATCGAGCAGGACGCCGATATCGTTATGTTCTTGGACCGCTCCGCCGACGAGGCCGAAGCCTCGCGCGACGATCGACCCGACGAGGGCGTTACGCGTATCGTCGTGGCCAAGAACCGTTCGGGCCCGATCGGCGACGTCGACCTGATGTTCCTGCCGGCATCCACCAAGTTCTATGAGCTTGATGGGGCACATGCCGAGGAGTAGGACAGGCGCCCGTTGCACGGGTATACTGGGAATGTTTTGTGCTTCTGCGCGCCGGCGTGGCGCGTAGACAGGCCATGAATGTAAGGAGTAAACATGCCGTCAACCGTTTTGGTCGGTGCCCAGTGGGGCGATGAGGGCAAGGGTAAGATTTGCGACCTGGTCGCCGGCGACTTCGATGCCGTCGTGCGCTACTCGGGCGGCAACAACGCCGGCCACACCATCGTCGTCAACGGCAAGAAGTACGGCCTGCACCAGGTGCCCTCCGGCATCATGTATTCCGACCACGTGTCGGTGATCGGTAACGGCTGCGTCGTCAACCCCAAGGTTGTCCTTGAGGAGATCGACATGTTCGAGGCCGACGGCATCACCACCAAGAATCTCAAGATCAGCGGCAACGCGCATGTCATCATGCCGTACCACATCGATCTGGATGGCGCCTTTGAGCAGAAGCTCGGCAAGAAGAACATCGGTACCACCAAGCGCGGTATCGGTCCGTGCTATCAGGACAAGATGGCCCGCATTGGTCTGCGCATGCAGGACATGCTGGACGAGGCACTGTTCCGCGACAAGCTGGAGACCGCTCTCGCCCGCGTGAACCCCGAGCTCGAGCTCATCTACAACCTGCCCACCTACACCGTGGACCAGATTTGCGACGAGTACCTGCCCATGGCCGAGCGTCTGCGCCCCTACATCACCGAGACGAGCCTGCTGCTCAACAACATGATCGATGAGGGCAAGGACCTGCTGTTTGAGGGCGCCCAGGCGACGCTGCTCGACATCGATCACGGCACCTATCCGTACGTGACGTCTTCCAACTGCACCGCCGGCGGCGCCATCACCGGCTCCGGCGTGGGCATGAAGAACGTCGACCGCGTGCTGGGCGTCATGAAGGCCTATATCACCCGCGTCGGTTCGGGCCCCATGCCCACCGAGCTTTCCTATGAGTCCGAGGCCGGTCACACGCTGACCGAGGAGGGCTATGAGTACGGCGTGACCACCGGTCGCCGTCGTCGCTGCGGCTGGTTCGACGGCCCCATCGCCAACTACGCCTCGCGCGTCAACGGCCTCACCGATATCGCCCTGACCAAGCTCGACGTGCTTTCGGCCTTCGACACCATCAAGGTGTGCGTGGCCTACGACGTCGATGGCGAGCGCTACACCAGCGTGCCCGAGCATCAGGTGCGCTTTGAGCATGCCAAGCCCATCTACGAGGAACTCCCCGGCTGGAAGTGCGACATCACCGGTTGTCGCAGCTTTGATGAGCTGCCGCAAGAGGCTCAGGACTACGTGGCGTTTATCGAGGATCTGGCACACACCCGTGTGACGTTCATTGGCGTTGGCGCTGGTCGCGAGCAGATCATCAACCGATTCTGGAAGTAATCGGGACTATTTGGTTATTGCGATATACCCCTTTGCAGCCCGGACGGGCGGCCGAGGGGTATATTTGCTTGCAAAGGGCTCGCGCGGAGCGGGCCATTCATCCATAGAGGAGGCACCCTTGAAGGCGGACACTCAAACCATCGACATCCTGTTGTTGGGCAGCGGCGGCCGTGAGCATGCTTTGGCAGCTAAGCTCGCAGCATCACCGCGCGCCGGCAAGCTCTACATCGCGCCGGGCAACGGCGGCACCGCGAGCTGTGGCGAGAACGTTGTTCTCGACGATTGCGATCCTGCGGCCGTGGCGGCGTTTGCGCAGAGCCACGGATGCGGACTCGTGGTAATTGGCCCCGAGGCTCCGCTCGTGGCGGGCGTGGCCGACGCCGTGCGCGCGGCGGGTATTCCCTGCTTTGGCCCGGGTGCCGAGGGTGCCCAGATGGAGGGTTCCAAGCTGTTCTCCAAGCAGCTCATGGAGCGTGCGGGCATTCCGACGGCAGCCTATGGTTCGTTTACCGACGAGGCTTCGGCTCTCGCCTACGTGCGCGAGCAGGGCGCTCCGCTGGTCGTGAAGGCCGACGGCCTTGCCGCGGGCAAGGGCGTTATCGTGGCGACCGAACTTGAGCAGGCCGAGGAGGCCGTGCGCGAGTGCTTTGGCGGCACCTTTGGCGATGCCGGCAGCACCGTGGTTATCGAGGAGATGCTCGTTGGTCCCGAGTGCTCGCTGCTGGCCTTTACCGACGGCAAGACCGTGCGCCCCATGGCTACCTCGCAGGACCACAAGCGCGCGCTCGAGGGCGACAAGGGCCCCAACACCGGCGGCATGGGCGTCTACAGCCCAGTGCCCATCGTGACCGATGAGGAGCACGCCACCATGGTGAAGGTCATGGAGCAGACCGTGGCCGAGCTCGCTGCCGAGGGTATCGACTACCGCGGCTGCCTGTACGGCGGCTTTATGCTCACGCCTGCCGGCCCCAAGGTGCTGGAGTTCAATGCCCGCTTTGGCGACCCCGAGACGCAGGTCGTGCTCCCGCGCCTTAAGAACGACCTGGTCGAGGTCATGTTGGCTTGTGCCAACTGCGAGCTCGACCAGATTGAACTCGACTGGCGCGACGAGTGGGCCGTGGCCGTTGTCCTGACGAGCGCGGGCTATCCCGGCAGCTACGAGAAGGGCAAGGTCATCACCGGTATTGAGGATGCCGAGGCCATGGAGAACGTGACCGTGTACCACGCGGGCACTGCCGTGGTGGACGGCCAGCTCGTGACCAACGGCGGCCGCGTGCTTGCCGTGACCGCTCTGGGCGACACGTTCGAGAACGCTCGCAACCTTGCCTACGAGGCCTGCGAGAAGATTGATTTTGAGGGCAAGACCCTGCGTCACGACATCGGCCTGCGCGCGCTGCGCGGTCGCGACGCCTGGGATGCCTAAAATCCGAGAGGAATGAGACGGATGGACGAGAAGAACGAAGAGCTCGTGGACGCGCAGATCGTCGAAGAGGACAGCCGCATGTATGGGCACGCCGAGGACGAGCCTGGTGGCGAGGTCGCTGACGAGCCGGCACTGGTGCTGGGCGACGACGACCCGCACGATGCCGAGCTGCACGAGAAGATTCTTTCGGAGGAGTGCGCCTGGAAGGGCAAGATCCTCGACGTCCACCGTCTTGAGGTTGAGCTGCCCAACGGTCACCGCAGCGCCCGCGATATCGTTCGCCATCCGGGTGCGGCGGCCGTTGTGGCACTGACCGAGAGCGGCAAGATCGTACTGGTGCGTCAGTACCGCACCGCCATTGACCGCGTGACGGTCGAGATTCCCGCCGGCAAGCTCGATCCAGGCGAGGACCCGCTCGATTGCGCCAAGCGCGAACTGCATGAGGAGACGGGCTTTAGGGCCGGCCGTATTCGCTTTTTGACGTCGATTGTCACGTCCTGCGGTTTTTGCGATGAGATCATCCACATTTACTTGGCTACCAAGCTCGAGTTTGATGCGCCCAACCCCGATGATGACGAGTTTGTCAACGTGGACCTGGTGCCACTGCACGAGCTGATCGACGCCGTGCTCGACGGCAAGATCGAAGACGCCAAGACCGTCGTAGGCGCCTTGGCCTGTGACAGCATCGCACACAGGCTGGGCGGAGCCGAACTGTAACGAGTGGGGATAGCCCTGGGACAAGTACTACTGATTGCTTTGTCCCAGGGCCTTACGTTGCTGATATTTCTTTGAGGATCACATGCTGAAAAGGTTTTTGTCTTATTACGAGCCCCAGATGGGGCTTTTTGTTGCTGATACTGTTTGCGCTCTGGTGCTTGCCGCCATTGACCTTGCGTTCCCCATTATTCTGCGCAATTTGACCGGTGGGCTGTTTACTCAGGGCCAGGCTGCTATTATGCAGGCGCTCGGTATGATCGCGGTGGGCTTGGTGCTGATGTATGCCATCCGCTGCGCCTGCCGCTATTTTGTGAGCTATTGGGGTCACGTGATGGGCGCGCGTATGGAGTCCAAGATGCGCGAGGATCTGTTCGACCAGTATGAGCGCTTTAGCTTTGCGTACTTCGACCGCAACAGCTCGGGCGACATGATGAGCCGCGTGGTCAACGACCTGTTCGATATCTGCGAGGCGGCGCACCATGTGCCCGAGTGGATCATCATCTGCGGCATCGAGATTATCGGCTCGTTTGTGATTCTCTTTACCATCGCCCCGGTGCTGGCGCTCGCCATGGCCGTGGTGACGGCGGCGTTTGCGGTCATCATGTTTTGGCAGAACATGCGCATGCGCGAGGTCTTTAGCGACAACCGCAAAAAGATCGGCGGCATCAATGCGCAGCTGCAGGATTCGCTGGCGGGCATGCGCGTGGTCAAGAGCTTTGCCAATGAGGAGACCGAACGCTTCAAGTTCCGCGCCTCCAACAATCGCTATCTTTCGTCCAAGGAGAACATGTATCACGCCATGGGCGTCTATACCGCGACGTATGGCCTGCTCTCGGGTGTGCTCTATGTGATCGTGGTGCTGCTGGGCGGCTGGCTGGTCGCCCAGGGACAGCTGCAGGCGGTCGATATGGCGACCTTTGCACTCTATATTTCGCTGTTCTGCACGCCGCTCGAGACACTCGTCAATTCGGCCGAAACGTATCAGAAGGCTATCGCCGGCTTTAAGCGTATGGACGAGGTGCTCTCGACCGCGCCGGATATCCAGGACAAGCCGGGCGCCACGGATCTGCAGGTGACCGCCGGTGCCGTGGAGTATCACGACGTGTGCTTTAACTACGAGGATGTCGAGCTGGGCGAGGGCGATGCCGACGAGCGTCCCGTTATCGACCATATGGATCTGTCCATTAAGCCCGGGCAGACCATCGCTTTGGTTGGCCCTTCGGGCGGTGGCAAGTCCACGACCTGTTCGCTGCTGCCGCGCTTTTATGACGTGGCTGCCGGCTCCATTAGCATCGACGGTCAGGATGTGCGCGATGTGACGCAGCAGAGTCTGCGTCGTGCCATCGGCCTGGTGCAGCAGGATGTCTATCTGTTTGACGGAACAATCGGCGAGAACATCGCCTACGGCAAGCCGGGCGCTACGGCGGAGGAGATCGTCGACGCCGCCCGTCGTGCCAACATCGATGCCTTTATCGAGTCGCTTCCACAGGGCTATGACACGGTCGTGGGTGAGCGCGGCAGCCGTCTTTCGGGCGGACAGAAGCAGCGCGTTGCCATCGCGCGCGTGTTTCTCAAGAATCCCAAAATCTTGATCTTGGACGAGGCGACGAGTGCTTTGGATAACGAGAGCGAGGAGGCGGTCCAGGAGTCGCTCGAAGAGCTGGCACGCGGCCGTACCACAATCATCATCGCCCACCGCCTTTCGACCATTAAGCATGCTGACGAGATTGCGACTGTTGAGCATGGTCGCGTTGTGGAGCGTGGCACGCACGAGGAGCTTCTCGCCCGTGGCGGCACCTATGCCCGTTACTATCGAATGCAGTTCGAAGGCGCGCGTGTGCGCGAGCTCGACTGATTGATATGACAGGAAGTTTATGGCTGACAAGAACCCTTTGACTCCGGAAGAAGTGACGGAGTTATTCTCCGAAATCGATGCATCCGGTGTCTTGGATCCCACGCTTGCCAAAAAGCGAACCGAGCGCATGCGTGAGAAGGAGGCTGCGGCCAAGCGCGGTGACAAAGCGGCGCTAGCGCAGCTGCGCAGCGAGGACCGCGCGAGCCAAGCAAAACATATCGACCCGCTGTCCGAGGACGATCCTTCGGGTTCGCAGGTGAGTCATACCATTACGAAGACCGCGATGGCCGTGGTCATTGGTATCTTGGTGTTGATCGTGGGCATGCAGATTGGCTACGGCGTGATGCGTCGTCTGAACACCGCCAACCTGTCCGAGAGCGTTTCGGTCGATACCGTTTCGACGGCGCTGAAGGGCGGCCTTGAGTGGGGCAACGGCTTTACGCAGTTCCCGCTCGACTTTACCGTCGATGAGGCCGATGAGCGTACGGGCACGGTCGAGGTGACGGTGTTGGACACATCGTCTGCCAACGAGCTCGAGCTGCTGTCCAACGGGCAGATTCAGGCCGCGGCGCTTGCGACCAACGCGTTGCTCAACGATAAGATCGACCGCGTGGTGTACAACGTGCACGCCTATATCGACGAGAATAGCAACATTCAGCACGATTCCTTCTTTGGCATGTTCCCCGCGCGGGGCCACCAGAGCGCCATTTTGACGTTCGTGTGGACCAAGAGCTCATCCAACGCCACGAGTATCGACTGGAAGATGCGCATCGTGAGTATGGATGACACCATCGCCGAGCGCATTCAAAAACAGGTGAACTCGGTGTCGTCGTTGATTGAGGACCCGGTGGTTAGCCAGACCAAGATTGACGAGGAAAAGGCCGAACGTGACCTGGAGCATCGTCTGCATGGCCGCGAGATTTTCCGCGGCGGCAAGCCCGATCGCTCACCGTCCGATCTGCTGGAACAGGACAAGCAAAAGTAAGAGGCCATTATCCCGCGTGAGTCACAAGCCCACGCGGGATAATTTTTCTGGGACGGGGATTAAATAAGGCTCTGTTAGACCAGGATTGACATACATGTGTCCCCACGGTGCCATATCGTT
>URJD01000025.1 GCA_900548075.1 uncultured Collinsella sp. | reverse complement strand
TTGGACTGCGTCGCATTGCCGCTTCGACACACGGGAAGAGTTGTTGCAGCGATGGTGCGAGCGGCAAGAAGGCCAAAAAGGTTGTTGTGGTGGATACCGATGCATCGCACTATCCCTATAGCGATGAGCTGCTCATCGGCGGCATGAGCTGTGACGGCTGCGCTCAGAACGTAGCCAATGCCCTCAATGCACTGGATGGCGTGTGGGCAACGGTGACGTATGCGGACCACACGGCACGCGTGCGCTCTAAGCAGCCGGTTGATCGTGATGTCCTCGAGACGGCCGTGAAAGACGCGGGCTACTACGTCATGACGCTGTAAGCGTCGCTCTGGATGCGCGTCCTTGTCTAGGCTCGTCCGCGTAGCTCGATGTCCTGGATGTCGTCGAAGTCGATGGCGATATCCCTGAGTTTGAGTAGCTTGAACGCAGGGAGCACCTCATCAAGGATGCCCGTGCGAGTGCGATAGCCGTACGCATCGTAATAGGTGACGCGCACCAAGTCGCCGCGTTTGAGGCCCTCGAGCTTTTGCGAAAGCTCGAGGGCTTTTTCTTCTGTGAGTTCGCATTTTGGCTCGGCGGTGATCTCTTGTTTACGCACGAGCTCGTAGTATCCCGTGAGGGCGGCAAAGGGCATAAACTGTGCGGCGCGGTTGGCGCGCACGGCACCGTTGGCAGTGAGGTTGGGGTCGGCGGCGCGGCGTCTGCCCTCGGGGTCCGCCAAGCGCTCGAAGGCGGTCGGCGGGCGCACGGGCTGTTGTTTGGGTTTAGGCACGGTGTCCTCCAACTTGTTCGTTGCGTTCGCGCGCGGTGGCGCCGGCGGTAAAGCTTAATCCCTTGACGAGCGCGTTCTTGCCGTACTTGCCTTTCACGGCCAGGACGGTGCGCGCCAGGTCGCGCTCGCGCTCATCGGCCTCGATATCGCTGAATAGATCGATGGTGGCAAATTCCTCGGGCATGAGGTTGCCAAATCCCAGGTTGATGCGCTTGACCGGTCGTTTGGGATCGACAGTCTGCGCCCAGAGCTCATCGAAATAGCCCATGATCTTCTTAAACGAATTGGTACGCTCGCTCAGCTTTCGCGAGGCGTTAGAGTGCGCAAAGAGTGCGGCATAGCCACCGCGCGGTTTGCCGCCATGCTCTCCCACAAAGATGCCATCGATTGCCTGCGCTTCGCGCACCAGGCGACGCCGTTCGTCATCGCGCTGGACGGGCTTGGGCGCACGGGGCGCGAGCTCGGGGCCGGCGGTTGCGGTGGGTTCGATACTCGATGTGCTCGAGCGCAGGTGCCCGCATCCGTCCACATACTGCGCTGTACCGCTGGCGTCGAGGCGGCGTATGTCGGCGCGTTCGCTCGCGTAGCCCACAAAGAGCGAGATGCTGTCGCAGACCACGTGCTTATCGACCAAGTCTAAAACGGCGTTGTCGACCATCTCGCGCAAGACGGTATAGGCCTGTTCGTAGGCATAACCCTTCGAGAGCACCTGTCCTGTGGTGGTCGAAGTTGCTTGCGGGCGATAGGCTTGGATATCGGCGATGGTTGTCGGCTCGCGCCCGAAGGCATGGTCGATGAGATATTCGGCATTGACGCCGAGCTCGTCGTAAAGCAGGTTTTCGTCGAGCGCCGCGACGCCCATCAGATCGTAGACGCCGTATTTCTCGAGGCGGGCTGCCACGCCGGGACCGATGCCCCAGATATCGGTGATGGGACGATGGGGCCAGATCTCCTTGCGAAAGGTCTCGTCGTCGAGTATGCCGATGCGGCTGGGTACGTGCTTGGCGGTAATGTCGAGCGCTACCTTGGCCTGGAATAGGTTGGGGCCGATGCCGACCGTCGCCGTGATGCCGGTGCGCGCGAGGACCTCGTCGCGCAGCGTGCAGGCGAACCCTTCCGCATCTGTGTGATAGAGGTCCAGATAGGGCGTCACGTCGATAAAGCATTCATCGATTGAATAGACGTGAATGTCTTGCGGACTTACGTATTCCAGATAGATGCCGTAGATTTGCGCCGACACCTCCATATAGTGCTGCATGCGCGGTACGGCCGTGATGTAGTCGATGCCATCGGGAATCTCGAATAGGCGGCAGCGATTGTGAATCCCTAAGTCCTTCATGGCCTGCGTGATGGCGAGGCAGATGGTCGTGCGCCCGCGCGATTCGTCGGCAACGACCAGGTTGGTGGTGAGCGGATCGAGCCCACGGTCGACGCACTCGACGCTGGCATAAAACGTCTTGAGGTCGATGCAGATATAGGTGTGCTGCTCGTGCGCCATCCGTGTCCTTTCATCAAACACATGTTCTTATCGAATACCTGTTCGATAATACCCGCTCGTCCGGACGTCGTCAAAACCTGTCAAAAAGGGACTGGTTTGTTTTGGTAGGTATGGTCGTGCGGTTGGATCGGGTTTTAACGCAGCTCTAAAGAGTGCGAAACAGCTCGGAAAACCTCGCTTCGTAGCATGAGCCTAACGATTGATACCGCCTATACGCACGGAAGGGTTGTGGAAAAGATGGTCAATTATGGGTTTGGTATGCCGACGCGCCTTGTTGCGGATGGAGACGTGGCTCGCTGGTGCGGACGATTGGTCGCTCACTACGGTGGCACCAAGGCGCTGGTCGTGTTGGGCGGTGACAAACATACGCACGATGAGCTCGTCTCGGCGGCGCTCGGCTCGCTTGATCGAGCTCTGCTCGAACGCGTGCTTTTTCGCTGCGGCTTGGTCGGGGGCGATGGGGGAGACGATTTGGTCGATGAGGCCGTAGCCCTGGCGACCGACGAAGGTGTGGACTTTGTCTTGGCGATTGGCGATGCCGATACTGCCGGCTTTGCGCGCGAACTCGCGCGTCGCATGGCGGCGCTCGATGCCGGCGAAGACGGCTTTGTCCCTTATGGATGTATTGTTTCGGAGGGCAAGGTGCCTGCCGTCGTGGGAGCCGGCGAGGTTCCCGTTTTTGCCATCATCGCGCCCGAACTGCTGGAGGGTATCGGGTCTCCCTTGCGCGAACTGCTCGGCAGCGTGTGCTCTGCGGTGTAGTACCTGCCAGGAAGGGACAGGTTAATTTTGGTTGGTAAAGCGTTTGACCTGCCAAAATAAACCTGTCCCTTTTTGGTCGGTCGCCGTTTGGGGGCCGATTCGCAACGCTCGCTGATTATAGTCTTGACCTGCGCTAGAATAGTGGCATCTGAATGACCGGGCGCATGGAGGCGTGCGCCCGTATGCTGAGGAGGACTCTATGGCAACTGTTGCCGCACCTATCGATGCTACGTCGACTGCCGCTTGGAAGGCACTCGAGGCTCATCAGGAGAAGCTCGAGGCCGATGGTATCGACCTCAAGGCCTGGTTCGCTGCCGATCCCGAGCGCGTGAACAAGCTGAGCTTTGACGCCGGTGACCTGCACTTCGATCTGTCGAAGAACCTGGTGACCGATGAGACCGTCAAGCTGCTGTGCGATCTTGCCCGCGAGGTGAAGCTCGAGGAGCGCCGCGACGCCATGTTCTCCGGCGAGCACATCAACACCACCGAGGACCGCGCCGTCCTGCACACCGCGCTGCGCCGCCCGGCAAGCGAGAAGGGCCAGATCATCGTCGACGGCCAGAACGTCGTCGCCGACGTGCACGAGGTCCTCGACCGCATGTACGCCTTCGCCGAGCGCGTGCGCTCCGGTGAGTGGAAGGGCGTAACCGGTAAGAAGATCGAGCACCTGGTGTCCATCGGCATCGGTGGCTCCGATCTGGGCCCGGTCATGGCCTACGAGGCCCTGCGTCCCTACGCCGACGCCGGTATCGACTGCCGCTACATCTCCAACATCGACCCCAACGATCAGGCAGAGAAGCTCAAGGGCCTCGATCCCGAGACCACGCTCGTGATCATCGTCTCCAAGACCTTCACTACGCTCGAGACCCTCACCAACGCCCGCGAGGTCAAGACCTGGATGCTCGAGCAGCTCAAGGCTCAGGGCGCCATCGACGGCTCCGATGAGCAGAACGCCGAGGCCGTGGCAAAGCACTTCGTCGCCGTCTCCACCGCACTCGAGAAGGTTGAGGCCTTCGGTATCGACCCCGCCAACGCCTTCGGCTTCTGGAACTGGGTCGGCGGCCGCTATTCTGTCGACTCCGCCGTGGGCCTGTCGCTGATCGTCGTGCTCGGTCCCGAGCGCTTCCAGCAGTTCCTCGAGGGCTTCCACGCCATCGACGAGTACTTCTGCAACACGCCGCTCGAGAACAATGCCGTCGCGCTGATGGGCCTGCTCAACGTCTGGTACGTCAACTTCTTCGGCTCCAAGAGCCACGCCGTGCTGCCGTACTGCCAGTACCTGCATCGTTTCCCGGCCTACCTGCAGCAGCTCACCATGGAGTCCAACGGCAAGCATGTCCGCTGGGACGGCAGCGCCGTGACCTCCGACACCGGTGAGATCTTCTGGGGCGAGCCCGGCACCAACGGTCAGCACGCCTTCTACCAGCTGCTGCACCAGGGTACCGTGGTGGTCCCGGCCGACTTTATCGCCTTCGCCAACACCGCCAACCCCGCAACCGACAGCGGCCAGGATGTCCACGAGTTGTTCCTGGGCAACTTCCTGGCCCAGACCAAGGCGCTCGCCTTTGGTAAGACGGCCGATGAGGTGCGCGCCGAGGGCACGCCCGAGCAGATTGTCCCGGCCCGCTGCTTTGAGGGCAACCGTCCGACGACCTCGATCTTCGGCGACACGTTGACCCCGTTCGCGCTCGGCGAGCTCATCGCCCTGTACGAGCACATCACGTTTGTCGAGGGCACGGTCTGGGGCATCGACTCCTACGACCAGTGGGGCGTCGAGCTGGGCAAGCAGCTTGCCAAGCAGATCACCCCGGCCTTCCACGATGACGCCGCCAAGGCCGAGCAGGACGCTTCGACCCAGGCGCTCATCGAGTTCTATCGCGCGCATCGCAAGTAGTCGCTGCTGTTAACACATCGCGCCTTATAGTCAGGGGCCCGTATCCTATGGGATGCGGGCCCCTTTGCTTTGCCGTGGTTCCGGGGCGCACGGCCTTTGTGGAACATCGCTGGGGCGCCGCGCGCTGCGAGAACCCTGCGCCTAGATCTCGGCCTCCGCATGGCCTCGCTGCGCCTCGGGCAGCTCCCCGTAGAGCGGATGGTCTTCGAGCCTAAAGCGCTCGACCTGTTCGGGAGTGCGACCGCGTACAAAGAGCCACGAGCGATCAACCGGCGTCGCCATGAGCGTGCTGGGCAGCGCGTCGGCGCGGTCGGAAAACACCCGGGCACTCTCGGGATCCTGGAACGCCAGCACCAGATGCGTGTCGCAGTTGCCCATGATGGAGCGTGCGCGTGCCTCGCCATAGAGCGCATCGAGCTGGTTGGTCGACTGCAGCAGCAGCGTTGCCCAGATGTTGCGGCTTCGGATAATCGAGAGCACGTTGTCGATCTGGGGGATCTGCAGATTTGCGAAGTCATCGAGCATAAAGCGCACGGGCACGGGCAGGCTGCCGTCGGGCTGCCTATCGGCCTCACGAATGAGGCCCATAAACGCCTGCGAAATAAAGAGGCCGGTCAGCGGATCGAGATTGCGGTCAATATCGCTCACGGTTACAAACAGGGCGCAGGGGGTGTGTCCCATGGAAGCGAAGTCCACCTGATGGCACTCACGATAGAGCTGTGCCGCACCGTCGAATCCCAGACACATGACCTTTTCGGCAAGGATGCCGACGATGCTCGCGTGCATGCGCTCGGCATTTTGCGTAATGGCGTAGCGCCGCCATAGCGAGAGGGCATAGCTTTGGGGGTCGGTCGTGATCAGGTCGTCAAACAATCGACCTGTGGCACCGTCCTGCAGGTGCTCGATCAGCTTGATGACCGAGCTGATCGTCTGCTCGTCGGCGGGTAGCTGTTCGGTGACGTAGGCGATAAGACACGACAGCAGGTTTGCCGCCGCATGATCCCAAAAAGGCTGGTTGTTGTCCTCGATGGGGCAGATGGCCTTTGCCACCGAGAGGATGTCCTGCTGGTTGGGCCTGCCGTCCGCCTTGCGGCGAATGTGCCTCAGGGGGTTGTAGCCGCAGCGCTCGATGCCGGGCGCAAGGGCCGGGACGGTGTTGAGGTCGGCGAAGTTGAGACATTGCACGCGGTAACCGTGGGCTGCCAGCACGGGTCCCACTTCGCGACAGAGCGTGCCTTTGGTGTCGAGCACGATGTAGCTTGCGTTCATTTGCAGCAGGTTGGGCTTGAGGACGTTTCGGGTCTTGCCGGCTCCCGAGGGGCCGATCACAAGTGCGTTGTTGTTGAGTCCCGTTTGGCGGGTGTCGCAGGAAAGCGTTCGATCCTTGGCGAGGATGGTGGACGATGCGGACTCAGATGCGGCGAGGCGGCTGGCGAGGTTAGACATGGGCGATCTCCTTGGTGGTCGAGAGGATTTCGTGGGCAAAGCCGAGCTCGACGGCGCGCTCGGCCGAAAGGTAGGTGTCTTTTGCGGTGAGGGACTGGATGCGCTTGGGCGTGAGGCCGCTGCGGTCCGAGAGGATTTGCGTGAGGGTCTTGCGGGTCTGCATGAGACGCCGGCTGGTTTCCTGCAGCGCAAGTGCCGAGCCGCCTGCCCCCTGGGGGATCAGCGGGTCGTGAATCATGAGCTCTGCATGGGGCGCCATACGGCGATCGTCGCCGCCCATAAAGATCACGGCGCCCATGGACGCGGCGAATTCCAGGCAGACGGTGCGGATGGGGCACGATGCGAGGCGCATGGCGTCATAGATCGCAAGACCCGATCGCACGCTTCCGCCGGCGCTGGCGACAAATATGGTGATGGGGCGGCTGGGGTCGGTGGCATCGAGCAGGCGGATCTGCTGGCATAGGTCGTGGGCCATCGGGGTTTCGATGTTTCCCATGACGGAGAGCTCGCGACGGGCGAGCATCTCATCGTAAATGCTGGTGAGCGTGATGCCTCGGGCGGATTCACGCATGGTGAGGGGGCTGATGATGGGGGAATGATTGGTGTCCATGAGGACTCCTTTCTGTTGGTTGTGTTGTGGAATAGGATTGTTGCCGCGGAGGGGCTGGCGGGCTACAGGGTTCGTCCGAGCCTGAGATCGAGCTCGGTTGTGGGGCAGGCTGCCTGTTCGTGCGGCTCGCAAGCGCCAAGGGCTCCAAAGCGATGGAGCGTTGCGACGGGCGTGGTATAGGCGAGCCGCAGCTGATACTCGACAGGGGCACATCCGTCTTTTTTGTAATGGGCCGTGTAGTACTGCGCGATGCTGGCGTTCATCTCGCTGCCATTGCGATGGCGCTCAAACTGGCGTCTGCAGGTCTCGATGATCTTTGCTACCGACTTGGGTGCCGTCGCGGGAACAAGGGCGAGATAGCCCTCAAATAGCTCGTTGATGCTCAGGAGGCACAGCAGGTCGATCAGCGTCCTTATGGCTGCTCCCTCGGCAGGAAAGTGCGCGGTCATGCGGTTATATCGGTTGCGGTCGACGATGGCCGCATGGGGTCTTGGAGTTTTCTGCCCCGTGGTCCCGGGCTTTTGCCGCGCCTGTGTATTGAGCTCGACGTTGCAGCGCTTGAGGCCGTCCAACGGAAGGAACAGTGCGGTGCGCAGGGTGTTCCGCTTGCTTTCGAGTTCATGACGCTCGTCGGGTTCCCATTCGAGCTTGAGTTTCGTGTCGAGCGCCGTAAGCATATGGGCTAGGCAGCCTACGGTAAGAACGTACGAATCGTTGTCGCGTTTTGGGGCATAGGGGTCTGTCAGCTTGCGAATGTCGGGGTCGCCCATGATCTTTGTGCAGCGCTTCAGCAGCTGAGGGTGGTCGGCCAAGATCGTCGCGAGCGGTAGCGACGCGTAATTCTTGATGGTCGCGGCGGCAAAGGCGGCGTCATATTCGTTTGCATATGCTCGCTCAATGCGGGCATCCAGAATGCTTTTCTTATCGCCGTCTTCAGCGTGGTGGTTTGTCATAGCTTCTCCAATCGGTTGATGTTCGTGCTGTTTGTTGATGTGTTGGTTGTCGTGAGTGATGTGCTTGCCGTGGGTGATGTGCTGACGTTGGGGTGCTATGCGGTTTTCAATGTGCCCGTGAGGCAGTTGCTGCAGGGGCGGGATAGGACGGCCCATGCAAGGCGGAAGGCATCGTGCTCAAAATCGAGACAGCAATGCCCGGGGCGCCTCACATGTGGCAGTTACCTCATTAAGTTGTCATTGCGTTTGGGGTTGTACTTTGCCGATCTTCCTTCTCTTACACGCTGAAAACTGAAACTGAATATGCTCGATCTACTTAAAACCGCAACGGCGGTCTTTTATCAACTTATATGTCGGAACGCGTCTTTGCAAGTACTTTTTTGCGTTTGTTTCAAATGGGGTGGTTTTGCAACCGTCATACGCGTGCTGTGCGAACGTGCCCCGGCTCGGATAAGATAGTGCGCGATAAAAAAGATGCAAGGAGGCATATATGGCAATCAAAGCCATCGCGATGGATATCGACGGTACGCTCACCAACGACCAGAAAGTGATTAGCCCGCGCACGCGCGAGGAGCTGCTCGCGGCGCAGGAGTCGGGCATTAAGCTCATTTTGGCTTCGGGCCGTCCCGCATGGGGACTGCACGCCTTGGCGCAGGAACTCGACCTTCAAAACCATGACGGTCTGCTGGTGGCCTTTAACGGCGCTCACGTCGTCGATGCCCAGACCGACGAGGTGCTGTTCGATCAGGCTATGCCTGCCGACGAATTGCATCGCCTGATTGATCACCTGCGTAATTTTGACGTGATCCCTATGATTTCGCTCGGTCGTGATTTGCACGTCGAGGACTCGTACCATTGCATGATCACGCTGCCTGACGGCTCGCAGAAGAATATCGTCAAGTATGAGCGCGATGCGTGCGATCTTAAGATCCGCGAGGTGGAGAGCCTGCATGAGGTCGCTGATGCTTATCCTGTGGACAAGCTACTCACTGCGGGCGACCCGGCCTATCTGCAAGCGCATCACGAGGAGATGTACGCACCCTTTACTCAGACACTTTCGGGCATGTTTACGGCCGACTGGTACTTTGAGTACACGGCGCCCGGTATCGACAAAGCCCGTGCGCTCGAGGGTGCCCTGCCCAAGCTCGGCATCGATGCCAGCGAGGTCGTATCGTTTGGCGACGGCCAGAACGACAAGTCCATGATTGAGTGGGCCGGCACCGGTGTTGCCATGGGCAACGCCGTCGATGAGGTTAAGGCTGTAGCCCAGATGGTGACCGCCAATAACAACGAAGACGGTATTGCGGTGGCGCTGGATAAGCTGCTGGGTTAGAATCGCCGATAATGCATGGTTCGGGCGCCTGCTTACAGGCGCCCTTTTGTTAGGGAGGGTGCCGTGTCCGCATTTCCGTTCGACGCCGTTATCTTTGACATGGACGGCGTTATTGTCGATACCGAGTATTACTACCTGGGCGAGACTGCCGCGTTTGCCAAGGAGCTTGGGCTTAACCTGACTCAAGAGGAGTTGAATGGGCAGGTTGGTACCTCGCATCAGTTCTTCCTGCATATGCTGGTCGATTGGTTTGAGCGCGCCGGTAAGGGGCATTTCACTGGCGAGGAAGCGTTGGCCCGTTGGGACGAGTGGGCGCATAAGCGTCCGCGCGACTATCAGGCTTTGATTAACCCAGGCGCCGTGGATACGATTCGAGAGCTGCCGCGCCGCGGCGTTCGCGTGGCGCTTGCCAGCTCGTCTCCCATGGATAGCATCGAGGAAGTGCTCAATGCATGCGGGCTGTCGGATGCCTTTGAGTGTGTGGTGAGCGGCGAGCAGTTTAAGGAGAGCAAGCCCGAGCCCGACATCTACCTGCATGCGCTGGACCTGCTGGGGCTGCCCGCGAATCGCTGCTGCTGCGTTGAGGATTCGGTGCCTGGCATCACCGCCGGCAAGCGAGCCGGCCTGACAGTCATTGCCAAGCGCGAGGAGCGCTTTGGCTTTAGCCAGGATGCCGCGGACAAGATTATCGACCAGCTGCCGGAGCTGCTCACGCTTTCTTAGGAGCGCGGTAGTTGCGCGTTTTTCGGGTCTGATGAGTAAATAGCCAACATTTTGGTGCGACACCTAGCATACTTTAAGCTAATGCGGGCTTAAGGGCTTGTTGAATGCCCTTAAGTCCGTTTTAGAATTAATTGTGCTGGGAGAGGGTATATGCCACCGACTGAAGGGCCGACTGACGGTAAAGCAGCGATACCGCTGTACCAACAGGTCATTGATATCATTAAAAACGAAATCAACTCCGGCGCCTACAAGGCAGGCGCGCGGATACCCAACGAATTCGAATTGGCTGAGAGCTATAAAGTTGGCCGCGTTACCGTGCGACGCGCTATTGAGGAGCTCGTCCAGCAGGGCTATCTAACGAAGCGACAGGGGAAAGGCACGTTTGTCAATGCCCCCAAGCTCAAGCGCAAGATTCGCCAGAAGGATGACGTTCAGAGTTTTTCGGACGCATGCCGCGTTAACGGAATGGAACCGGGGGCGTGTGTCATTTCGAGAAAGATACTGCCGGCGGATTCCACCGAAGCACAGTTCTTTGGTGTTCCCGTTGGAACTGACTTGATTTGCGTTGAGCGCGTGCGCACTGCCGATGGCGTCCCTGTCATGCTCGAGAACAACATATATGTTTACGAGGACAACGCCTATCTATCAACGGCACCTCTATCTAACCAGTCCATTTTTGAGTTCGTGCGCAACCGGACGGGCCGCACGCCCGCGTTTACCGACCCGTGCACGCTCGAGATCGCGTGCGCGTCGCCCGAGGTCGCTCGACTGTTGGCAGTTCCCGTTGGCGAACCCTTGTTTTATATGGAAGCCTTCTTTTTCGATGAGCAGCGGCGGCCGTTTATCATCGGTCGTCAGCGAATCGTTGGGTCTCGCTACGTTTTTGACATCTAGGACATTGCGAATGGAAGCGCCCGGTGGATCATCTCCCCGGCCGTTTCCATACCGTTCACGGCGCAAACGCAACCGTTCAACCGCGTTGCGGCAATCAGTTTGAAATTATCTTGATGAAGGAAAAAGCTGCTGGTAATCTATAGAACGTCATAGAACGTTTGCATTGTGCAAACGTTGAAGCGAGATGCGATGCAGTCTCGAGTTCTTTGGAGGTATCTATGTCAGATACGAAGGCGAAGAAGACAAACAGACGTTTTAAGTTCAAATTACCGCATGTCTATACGATTATGTTCTTGCTGATCGTTGTCTTTGCGGTCCTGACTTGGATCGTTCCCTCTGGTCAGTATCAGCGCAAGACGATTTCGACAGCGGCGGGCGAGCGTGAAGTCGCCGTTGCTGGAACCTATGAACAGGTCGATAAGAACTACACCGATTCCGAGACCGGTGAGACCATCAATCTGGGCCAGGATATCTTCGCGGTCCTGCAAGCGCCCACCAGGGGTATCCAAGAGGCTGCCGACGTCGTTGCGTTCGTCTTATTGATTGGCGGATCGTTCGCAATCATCACCAAGACCAACGCTTTGAATGCCGGCATGAGCCGTGTGATTAAAAAGCTCAAGAACAAGGACATCCTCATCATTCCCATCACGATGACATTGCTGTCCATTTGCGGCACTACGTTTGGTATGTCTGAGGAAGCCCTGCCGTTCTATGCCATCTTCATTCCCATCATGATGGGTATCGGTTATGACTCGATGACGGCATTCATCATCTGCTTCCTTGGCCCTAACCTCGGATATTGTGCCTCGACCATCGACCCGTTTAATGTTTTGATCGCCCAAGGCATCATTGGCATCGAGGGCAATCCGCAACTGTGGCTGCGCGCCGTTTCTTGGGTCATCTTCACTGCTGTCGGTATCGCATGGGCCATGCGCTACGCCATGCGCGTCAAGAAAAACCCCGAGTCGTCCATTACGTATGAGGACGATAAGCTCAAGCGTATCGAGTTTTCCGTGACCGATGCCTCCATTGAGGAAGAGTTCACTATCCGTCAGAAGCTCGTGCTTATCGATTTTGCTTGCGGTATGGGCATTATCGTCTGGGGTCTTGTTACCCAGGGCTGGTACATGAATGAGATTTCCGCCGTGTTCCTTGGCATGGGCTTGCTTGCCGGTATCCTGGGCGGTCTTGACCAGCAGACGATCGCTGAGGAGTTCGTTAAGGGTCTCGCCGACTTTGCGTACGCTGCCATCGTTATCGGCATCGCTCGCGGTATTCTGGTCATCGCCGAGGGCGGCATGATCATCGACACCATCCTCCAGGCGCTCGCTACTGCGCTCGCCGGTGCACCCGCCGCCGTCTACACCACGTTTATGTATATCGTCCTTGGCCTGCTCTCTTTGCTGGTTCCCTCGAGTTCTGGCCTGGCGGCGCTCACCATGCCCGTTATGGGCCCCCTGACCGAGCTTATGGGCCTCAATCCCGAGGCAGCCGTTACCGCGCTCCAGTTTGCCAACCAGACCATCAACACCATCAGCCCCGTGGCGGGCATGACGGTCGCCGGCCTTGCCGTGGCTAAGATTTCGTTTGGCCAATGGTGGAAGACCATTTGGAAGTTCTTCATCTTCATGGTCGTGTTTGGCTTGGTCATTACTGCCATTTCCGGCATGCTTCCGGCGTAGGTGGTTGTGATGTCCGATCGTTTGACGGTCCTGACGTCTAAGAGCGTCTTTACCGGTACGGGGGACCTGCCGTTTGAAGGTTTCGTAGCGGTCCGTGGCAATCGAATTGAGGCTGTTGGCACCAAGTGTGAGGTAGCTTCGTATTTGACCCAGGCGGACGAGGTAGTTGACCTGGGCGACCGCACCGTCATGCCTGGTCTGATCGATGTGCATACCTTCTATACAGGCTGGGCGCTGCGGACGTTGGGGTCTGATCTGTCCGGCATCGCCGATGCCAAAGAGGCCGTGTCGCTCTTGCGTGCATGGAAAGAAGATCATCCGGATTGTGCGGCGGCTTTTGGCCACGGCCTACCCGACACGTTGGCATCGGATGCCGAGAACGCAAATACGGCAGCTGTGTTTGACGATTGTTTTGGCGATATCCCTGTCGTCTGCTTTACACCGGGTGCGGAGACCTGCGTTCTCAATGCTGCCGCCAGTGCGCGATACGGCTTTACGCCCCAGGCGTGCTATGCCGAGAAGATCTGGCGCATGATGAGTGATTTCCTCGCGCTGCCCGAGGTGCGTGCGGGGTATTCGGACTACATGAGCATGCTTAACGAGCGCGGCGTTACCGCCATCAAGGAGATGGCGTTTGATGACTACTACGGCTTTGCCGACGAAATGGCTCGCCGTGAGGAATCTGGTGAGCTGACGGTTCGCGTCTCTATGATGTCGCAGCCGGTGGGCGCCGGTGCAAATCTGGCATATGCCCGCGAGGCACGAGAGCGCTTCCGGGGACCGTTCGTTCGTTTTTCTGGTTTCAACCGTATGACCGATCGCGGCGTATGGGCGGGGCTTGCCGAGATGATTGACCCCTATGAGGACACGGCCGATGCGGGGGCTGCCGGCAAGACGGTCGTCGAGGAGCCCGAGTGGGATCTGATTGAGAACGAGCTGCGTGCAATTGATGCTGACGGCTTCCGATATTCCTTGCATTGCCAGGGCGATGGTGCCGTTCGTCGCACCGTGGCGCTCTATGCCTCGCTGCCTCGAGACGAGCATGGACGGATGCTTCGCCGCCATGCGATTACCGATCTCGAGAACTCTGACCCGACCGATCTTGCCGAGTTTGGCAAGTTAGGTGGAATTTGCGAGGTCTATCCGCAGATTCTGACGCTGGACCGGCGCGAGGATTGCTTGTCGATGATGCGTCGACAAATTGGTGAGACGCGACTTTTGCACAGCTGGAATCGACGCGGCATGGAAGATTCCGGATGCACAGTGTGCTGTGGTACGGATTTGCCGCTGTTGATTCCGAGCCTTGGCGAGTCAATCTACAGCGCGTGCGGCGGATACTTCGACGATGGACTGCCCGTGAATGAGGCCAACGTGCTGACGCTTGTCGAGCTCTTGCGCGCTTGGACTGCCGGGGGCGCGTACGATCTGATGCGCGAAGACGAGCTGGGTACGCTCGAGGTTGGCAAGCTTGCCGATATCTGCGTGCTCGATCGGGATGTGTTCGACCTCGATTATCGCGACGCACGCGATCTTGCGGTTGATATGACGATGTCGGACGGACAAATCGTGTTTGATCGAAATAAGGAGGCATAAGATGCCTGAATCCAAACCGACGCTGCGCCGCGAGCAGATTGCGGGCATGAATATCCACTACATCATGTGGTCGCTCGATTACTTCCTTGATGTGCAGCAGCGTTTGGGCTTTGAGTCCATTGAGCTGTGGTGTGCAGAGCCGCATGTGACGCTCGACCATACGGGCTACTTTGAGGCTGAGGTCCTGGCGAAAAAGGCTGCAGACCGTGGGCTTAGGTATCGTACTCTGTGCCCCGAGAATGTTGTCTATCCTTGGCAGTACTGCGCACGCAAACCGCTGCATGAACAGCGCAGCCTGGCGTACTTTAAGCACGGCATTGAGCTTGCCGAGGTACTTGGGTGCGACCGTATGTCCGTCAACTCGGGCTGGGGCGACTGGGACGAGGACCGCGAGGAAGCCTGGAAGCGCAGCCGCGAGCACTTGTCCATTCTGGCGGAGTATGCCGGCGAGCACGGTCTGGTGCTTACGATGGAAAGCCTGCGCCCCGAGGAGAGCAACCTTGTGACGACGGTTTCCGATGCGAAGCGCATGATTGACGAGGTCGCGAGCCCGTACTTACAGCCCATGGTTGATACAACCGCGATGGGCGTTGCAGGCGAGACGCTTGAGGACTGGTTTGCCGCCTTTGGTGATGGGGCAATTCACGAGATGCACTTTATCGACGGCGACCCGTATGGTCATCTGGTGTGGGGCGATGGCAAGCACGATATGGACGCCTTCGTCGCCACACTCAACGCCCATGGTTTCGACGGCATGCTGGGCCAGGAAATCACGGACGGTCGTTACTACGATGACCCGGCGGCGGCAGATGCCAAGAACATGGCCGCATTCGAGAAATATCTGATTGACTAAAACAACCATCGGCCACGCAACCAACGTCATTGATT
>URJD01000024.1 GCA_900548075.1 uncultured Collinsella sp. | reverse complement strand
CCAACATCTCCTACTCCGAGGAACGCGCCCAAAAGCTGCTCTTTTCCTCGAACCCTGAGGGCACCGAGCGCTACTACATCTACGCCAGGCCCGACCGTGACGACCTGGCCAAGGGTGACCCTCAAGCACTCCAGGGTCTCACCATCGGTTACAACTCCGGTGTTATGCAAACCATCGTCGGCCAGCAGTGGCTCGCCAACGAGGGAATCGCCTGCACATACAGGGAGTATGACGGAGGCTCCGTTCTCTTTGACGCGCTCGCAAACGGCGAGGTCGACGCCATCATCATGAACGACACCATTTCGTCGCCCGAGGCGTCGCCCATGTTCTACGTCGGTTCGAGCGACTACTACTTTGCCGTTCCCAAAAGCCGCCCCGACCTGATGGACAACATCAACTCCGCAATGGCGGCAATCAACCGCGTCAACCCCCGCTATAACGACGAGGTCAAATCGAACTATTCAGCGCAAAACAGCGGATCATCCTCGCTCACCGGCGATGAGCGCGCCTGGCTCAAAGCAAACAACAACACCATCACGCTCGGCTACATTACGGGCAAACTCCCCTACTGCAACGAGGACGAAGACGGCGAAATGGAAGGCTCGCTCGCATCGCTTGCGACGACGCTGCACGATAAATTTGGCATTACGGTCAAAACCGTCGCCTTTGATAGCTACAAGATGATGTCAAAGGCCCTGTCAAAGGAAAGCATAGACGTTGCGCTGCCGGTATACCGAGATTACTGGTTTGCCGAGCAAACAGGCGTTGTGCAGTCGATATCGTTGGGGACCATATCCCTCACCGCCATCCACACCGGCAGCAACCTGAACAAAGACCTTCAGAACATCGCCTGTACCAAATCATCGTTTGTCAACAAAAATGCACTTGAAAGTCTGTTCCCCACAGCGACCGTAACCGAATACCAATCCGACGATGAAGCGTTCGACGCCCTCAGGAAGGGAACGGCGCACTGCATCGTCGCTCCCAGTTCACGCGTAAAAACCATCGGTGACCGTTACGATCTCGAGGACTGCGAGACGACCGAGCTCCCTGACACCTGTGAGCTCTCGTGCTGGATTTCGCGCGGAAAACCCGAGCTGTTGGGAATCATCAACAAGGGCATCATCAATGCCGGAGAATCGCTCTCCGCAAGCAATTTCTCCTCCACGTCGTACACGGCCCAGGAATCCAACACGCTTCAATTCCTTTATCGCAACCGCACCGCCATTGCAGCTACCCTCATCGGTATGTTGTCGGTCGGCATCGTCCTGCTCATCTGGGCGCTCGTGCGCGCTCGAACCGAGCGCAAAAAAGCCGATGCTGCCAACGCCGCTAAGACGGCATTCCTCACGCGCATGAGCCACGACATCCGTACGCCGCTCAACGGTATCCTGGGCCTTATCGAGATCGAGGAATTGAAGGAAGGCGATATGCAAGTCGCCCGCGAGAGCCGTGCCAAGGCGCGCGTTGCCGCCAATCACCTGCTCTCGCTGATCAACGACATCCTCGAGATGGGCAAAATCGAAGACCGCAAGCTAACACTGGAGCATGCGCCTTTTAACCTCAAAGAGCTCTGTAACGATACGCTGGTGCTGTGCAAGCTCCGCGCGTCCAGTAACGGCATCACCATGCAGGACAATAGTCTGCCGTACGCCACGGGGCCATACATGATCGGCAGTCCCACCCATATCCGACAGATCATGATCAACCTGTTAGACAACAGCATTAAGTACAACAAGCACGGCGGCTCCGTCACCTTTAGCTCAAAGACCAAGCCACTCGATAACGGGCGCGCGCTCTTTTGCTTTAGCGTTTCGGATACCGGCATTGGCATGACTCCCAAGTTTTTAAAGCATATCTATGAGCCGTTTGCCCAAGAAGGTGACGATGCGCGCAGCAAGTTCCAAGGAACCGGCATGGGCATGCCAATCGTCAAGTCACTTATTGAACTGATGGACGGCACTATCGAAGTCACCAGTGAGCTCCATGTGGGCACCTCGTTCTACGTGGAGATTCCGCTCGATATCGACGAGAATCCCCAGGCGCGGGCGAATACGGTTGAGAGTGTGCCCGACTGCTCGCTCGCCGACATGAACGTGCTGCTCGCCGAAGACAACGAATTGAATGCCGAGATTGCCCAGGCGCTGCTAGAATCCGAGGGCATCGTGGTCACCCGCGCCGCCAACGGCAACGAAGTCGTCGATCTGTACCTGTCGCATCCCGCCGGCAGCTTCGATGCCATTTTGATGGACATCATGATGCCGGACATGGACGGCTACGAGGCAACCCGCGTGATTCGTCTGAGCGAGAAGGTCGATGCAGCCGATATCCCCATCATCGCGCTCACCGCCAACGCCTTTGCCGAGGACGCCAAGGCGGCACATGACGCCGGCATGAACGCCCATCTGTCCAAACCGCTCGACTTTAACAAGCTCAAAAACATACTCGCCCGCATCAAGAAAAACGGATCCATTTCGCTATAGTTTGTGCTCAACCACTACGCACGACCAGAAAGGAAGCCAACGATGTTTAGGCCCTTACGTCGAAAGAAACGCGCTATCACCGACGAGGAAGCGCGCGAACTGCTCGCCACCTGCAAGCGCGGCGTCTTTGCCGTCAACGGCGACGATGGCTACCCGTACGCCATTCCCGTCAACTACTTCTTTGACGCCGAGCACGACAAGATCTATTTCCATGGCGCCAAAACCGGCCACAAGGTCGACGCACTCAAGCGCGATGACAAGGTCTGCTTTACCGTATACGGCAACGAGTGGTACCAGGACGGTGACTGGGCTCCCTACGTTATGAGCACCGTCGTCTTTGGCCGTTGTCGCCTGGCGAATGACACCCCCGCGTTTATCGAGGACAAAGTCCGCCAGCTCGCCCTTAAGTACTACCCTTCTGCCGAAGAAGTCGAAGAGGAAATCGCCAAAGACATCAAGGGCGTCCAGCTCTACGAGATTTCGATTGAGCATCTTTGCGGCAAGCAGATTCAAGAAAAGTAAGCCCCTCAGCAGGCCTCATCAATAATAATATGGCCCGGTTCCAACCCACCTTGGAACCGGGCCATATGCTTACGAAGCGTCGGCGGCGATGTGCGCTAGCGCCTCGACGAGCTCTTGCGAGCTCACAGGTTTGCTCAGGTGCGCGTTCATGCCCGCCTCACGCGAAAGCCTACGGTCGTCGGCAAAGGCGTTGGCACTCACGGCGATAATCGGCGTGGTCGCGGCATCCTCGCGATCGAGTGCTCGAATTCGACGCGTGGCCTCAAGGCCATCGATGCCAGGCATCATGATGTCCATCAACACCACGTCGTACTCGTACGGCGCGCTCGCGGCAAACATCTCGACGGCAGACTCACCATCCTTAGCATGCGTCACGATGGCACCGGCACGGCTGAGCGTAAACTGCGCGATCTCGGCATTCAGATCGTTATCCTCTACGAGCAAAACGCGCAAGCCCTGGAGCGCATCGCCGTCTCCCGCATCCGCGGGAACTGCCTGAGGAATCTCGGAGCGGTCGCACTTCTCGAACGGCAGGCGAATGGTAAACGTCGTCCCCTGCCCCAAGACACTCGTAAAGCTCATGGTTCCGCCCATAAGCTCGACCAGCTGTTTTGCGATAGGCGCGCCCAGGCCAGTTCCCGACGAAGCGCCTTCCACCTGCTGCTCCTCGCGGCAAAACGGCTCGTAGAGGTGCTTTTGGAACTCCTCGCTCATGCCAATACCGTTGTCGGCGATCGTGTATTCATAGACGGGGACGCCATCCGCTGGCTCCACCTCGCGGCACACCAGGCGAACATAGCCGCCCTGGCGGTTGTACTTGACGGCATTGCCGGCAATATTGAGCAACAAGCGCTTGAGGTGCGTCACGCTCACCCGCGCATAGGGATGATTAAGCGTCTGCTGGTCGCAGATAATTGTCACCAGACGCTCCTCGGCCTGGCGCTCCAGAATATCGCGCACCTCGTGGTTGAGGGTCACCAAATTTGTGGGAACAAGCTCCAGATCGACCTGGCCGCTCTCCAGGCGACTCATATCCAGGGCCTCGTTGGCAAGGTCGAGCAGCAGTCCCGATGCCGTCCAGATCTTTGAGCGGCACTCGGTCTGTTTTTGCAGATCGTCCGCATTGGCATCGCCGACCTCAACCATACCGCGAATGCCGTTGATGGGCGTGCGCAGATCGTGGCTCATGCGACGCAAAAACTCCGTCTTTGCCGAGTTGGCAGACGAGGCCTCACGCGCTGCCTTTGCCAGTTTGTCGCCATAGTCGCGCTCCTGCTGCAGCAAGTCCGTCAAACGTCGACGATCAGCGCGGCGACGCACCATCACAACAACGGCTATAACACCGCTGTAGAGCACCAGCACGCCGGCAGCAACAGCCGCGACGACCTCAAAGTAGCGCCGCGCCGAGGCATAGGTGTACACGTAGAACCCGCGCGCTTTTCCAAATGTGCCCAAATACCACTCGCCGCTGGCGTTGACCAGTCGGACTTTGCCGGGCAGGCATCGATCCTTAATACCGTCGACAATAAAGACATCCGTTGCAGGCAGATTGAATACGCCCAATATGGTGGGTTCAACGGCATTGGTCGCAACGACCTTGCCATCGCTTTCGATCACGATATTGCCGCTGTCGATGGTCTCATAACCACCGAGCAGGCTCTGCAGTTTGAGCGTATTGCTTGCAACTGCCTTCGCGCTCTGATGCCTGACCGCGATAACGATGCCCTCGCCATCCTGCCGGGTTACGCAGCCAATGTCTGCGACCGAATCATCCGCAAGCGTAATGCGGGCGGTATAGGACTTAAGCGGATGGGTTGCCACCTCCAGCACGGGCGTCTCTTTGAGATACGTAGCAAGCGACTCGTAGCCCACGTCATCCGTCGAGGACTTGGACACCAAATTGCCCGATGCGTCCGTCACGATCAGTGCGCTCACGTTGAACTGGTCAGCATATTGCTCCAGCGCGGCGTTATCCACCGAGCCGTCGCGCTTTATATCGCGCGCTACCTCTCCGGCAATCTCCATCACACGAATCAGGTTTTTGGTCGCATAGGCGCTGTTAAACGCATCGTAGGAAAGGCTCTGGGTCGCCACGTAATCGACAACGTCGGCAAAGCGCTGCTCGGCCTGGGCCGTGGTGTAGCCGTAGCTCATCATGCCGGCGACAACCGAGAGCGCTATACCCACCAAGGCGGCAAGGAGCCATACCCGAGTCGAATGATTGCCGCGCTCCTCTACGGCGTGGTCGGGCGCATCGATCACGACAGGCCCTCCATATTCAAAAATGGTGCAGGGTCATCAAAGTACTTTGACACCAGGCGCTCCATGGTGCCATCGGCAAGCATTTCTTGGTAGGCATGGGTGAGTTTAACGTCGATACCGCGCGTGTCGTTGAGATCGAAAGCGGTGCCCAAACCAACCTCCAGCAGCGGCTCGTTCAGAATGCGATACGTCACGCCATAGTCTTTTTCATAGGTGAGCAGCGAGGACTCATGTGCGGCGATAGCGTCGACCAGGCCCTCGACGAGCGCCGGGTTCAGGTATGAGCGGTCCGAGAAGCTGTAGAGCTCCTTGATTTGCGGAACCTTTTCATTTGTATGATTGAGCAAAATGCCCTCGGGCTTGGTGGTGGACTGCACCCCCACGACCCTGCCCTCAAGATCGGCGAGCGTGTAGATGTCGCTTTCGGGATTGACCGCGACCACCTGGCGGCTCGCAAGGTACGGGCCGGCCCAACGATATTCGCTTTCGCGACCCGTCATGCTAAAGCTGCCCATGACGCAATCGAGCTCGCCGCTTGCCAGCAGCTCTTTCTTCTTTTCCCAGTCGATCAGCTGGAATTTTGGCTTGTAACCAATGCGGGCCAAAGCCTCGGTCAATATCTCGACATCCAGGCCAACGATATCGCCATACTCGTCGGTATACACAAACGGTGGGTAGAGGTCGCTGCCGACGTTGAGCGTCTTAAGGTCGTCGTCTTTGACCTGAGAGGCATCCAGGCCTTTTGATGCAGACGCCGAGGCCTCGTCATTCGACCCAGAACAGCCAGCTATCGCTACGACAAAAGCACTCGCCACTGCAAGCGCAACAAACAACGATATGGCAACCGAGCAGCGAGGTCTTCTCATCGAGCTCCAGACGATCCTGCTTACAGACTGAAATGGTTAAAAATAATAGCAAATGAAACCACTCGAGCGCCCAATGGTTACAGACGCTTTACCCTGCGGGGCCTTCTAGCCGACTTGGCAGAAGGCCCCGCATGCAGCGCGCACTTACCGTGCATTAAAAACGTAGCGGTCCAGGCGGTCGCACGCTTCCCTCACGCGCGAAAGCGGCAGCGCCAGATTCACGCGAATGTGGCAGGGCCCGTGGAACGGACGGCCGTCCTGATACCCCACGCCCACGCGCGCCCCCTCGTCGAGCAGCCACTGAATATCGCGGCCATGTTCGCGACACCACTCGGTGCAGTCCAGAAACACCATGTACGTGCCCTGCGGACGCGAATAGGACACGCCCTCAAAATGCTCATCCACGTAATCGCAGAAGTACTCGATATTACCGGCAAGCACCTGGTTGAGCTCGTCCACCCACTCGTAGCCCTGCGGCTGGTAGGCACCGATAAGCGCATGCATGGAGAGGACGTTCATCTCGTTGTAGTGGGTCTTGTTGGACACGGCGCACACGCGGTCGCGCAGCGTCTCGTTGTAGATGATGTGGTAGCTGCCGACCAGACCCGCCAGATTAAACGTCTTGCTCGGTGCATAGAGGGCAACCGTGCGCATGCGGGCGTCCTCGCTCACCAACTGCGTCGGGATATGCTTGTGCCCCGGCAGGATGATATCGGACCAAATCTCGTCCGAGATCACCACGCAATCGTGCTGGCGATAAATGTCCATAGCGCGCTCGATCTCGTCGCGCTCCCATACGCGGCCGCAGGGATTGTGCGGCGAGCAGAACACCGCGGCATGAATGTGGTTTTGGGCGAATTTGCACTCCATGTCCTCAAAGTCCATGCGCCACACGCCCTGGTCGTCGAGCTTAAGCGGGCTGTGGACAATGCGATAGCCTGCGGCTTCGATAGACTTGGTAAAGCCGATGTAGGTGGGGCTGTGGACCAGCACCGCATCGCCCGGCTGTACATACGCGCGCAGCGTCGACACGACACCGCCCAGCACGCCGTTTTCGTAGCCGATGTGCTCAGGGCGCAGGCCCTCGACGCCATTACGGCGGCTCTGCCACTCGATGATGCGGTCGAAGTACTCGGCGCGCGGGTTAAAGTAGCCAAACATGGGGTGCTGGGCGCGCTGAATGATGTGCTCCTGGACCGTGGGCACCGTGGCAAAGTTCATGTCGGCCACCCACATGGGAATGCGGTCGAAGCCCTCGTCGGGTGCGTTCGGAGCCATACCTGGGATCTCACCCCAAGAGTCAACGGCGATGGAGTCCATGCCGTGGCGGTCGATAAGCGAGCTAAAGTCGTATTTCATGCTGAGCCCCCGTGCAAAGTTGATTGTTTTGGTAGGCGTTATTGTCCACCAGCGTAGGCGATTTTGGAGCGGGGTTTGGCGCTTAATTTGACGGGTGCGGACGAATGGCTGGTTAGTCTCGCGCATCGGTGACGGCGACTACGGTTAGCTGGGTTTCATCGACCGTAAAAGATATGTCGAGTCCGGCGTAGGCCAAGTGGTAAACGCGGTTTGGCTCGTGCTTGCTGCCCGCGCGGCGTGGATCTTGGCGAAGGACCTCGACCAAGCCGGGGAGCTTTGCGGGCGGGACTATATCTTGCAGTGCTTGCGGAAACTCAACATCGAGCTCTTGCCACGGAGCATCCTCAATCCAGCCGCCGGTCGCATTCGGGTGACAGTCCGCAAACGGAATGTAGGGCTTAATGTCGTAGATGGGCGTGCCGTCGCGCAGGTCGGCGCCCAGCACGTGAATGATGGGGCCGTTGTCGGTGAGCTCAACGCGGTCAAGCTTTACGCAGGTAAGGCCGATGGGATTGGGGCGAAACGGGCTGCGTGTGGCAAACACACCCACGCGCTCGGCACCGCCAAGACGCGGCGGACGCACGGTCTTTGACCACCTGGCATTGGTACCAGCCCTGTCCTGTGTTTTGGCATCGGTAGCGATGTCTTCCGCCGTGCCGCCCGGGGTTCCGTTTTCGAAGCGCCAGAGCAGCCATAAGTGCGAGAAGGATTCGAGCCCTGCAACCGCGGCATTAGAGGCAAACTCCGGCTCAAAGACAATGTGCCCCTCAAGATGAGGCGCCAAAAAGCTGTTGCGCGGAATGCCGAACTTCTGCGGCAGGTCGGTATGTATGTGTGCGATAGGTTCCATGCCGGTCATTGTACGGCATGGGCGCGCGGGGCGCTGCGCGCAATTCCCTGCCGCAGCCGCCGATTATGCAACCAACGGTTGCTTGGAAGGGCGCTAACCGCCGCGTATGCTTAAGCCATCAACCAGCAGAAAGGAACCGTCATGGCCTTTGCAGAAAAACTCATCGCCGTCCGCCGTGCCAACAATCTCACCCAAGAGCAGCTCGCCGCCAAGCTCTTCGTAACGCGCCAAGCCGTCAGCCGCTGGGAGCGCGGCGAGGTCACGCCAGGCATCGATATGATGAAGCTCATTGCCGCCGTGACCGGAGAGCCGCTGTCTCACCTGCTCGAAATGCCCGAGCACTACTGTGAGAGCTGCGGCATGATACTCACGCCCGACGACTGCGGCACTGACGCCACGGGCGCCACGACCGACCATTACTGCAAGTGGTGCTACGACCATGGCAAGTACACCTACGAGACCACCATGGAGGCAATGATCGAGGACTGTGCCCCGCGCCTGGCGCAAAACACCGGCATGTCGCTCGACGAAGCCGTCTCGCTCATGGGCGCCGTCCTGCCGCAACTGGAGCGCTGGCGCACCGTGCAGGAAAACGAGGAGCGCTACGGCTCCGAAGCGCGGGTGCGCTATGGCGATGAGGCTATCGATGCAGCAAACGAAGCACTGCTGGATATGGACCCCGAGACATGGAACGACATGAAGGAACTTGAACGCGCTATTCTGGGTCAACTCTCGATTGCCATGGGCGATGGCGATGCGAATGGAAGCGAGGCTCGCAAGCTTGTCGCGATGCATCGTCGCTGGATTGCTCTCAACTGGGGATGCGAGCCCCAAGACGAGGCGTACCTGGGCCTCGCCCACGGCTATCTTGCCGACCAGCGCTTTGTTGACTACTACGACAAGCCCTGCGGCACCGGAGCCACGGCGTTTCTGGTTCAGGCCATCGAGTCGTCACTGGTCCGCGCATAGACCGCGGCAGCTTTGGGTATTTCAATCGAAACCTCAACCGATTGGAGACCTATGGCTACTGATCACGAGCTCGTGCTCTACGTTATGACCGGCTGCCCGTATTGCATAAAGGTCAAGCGCTTTTTGGCCGATAGCAGCGTGACCATTCCCGAACGCAATATCTCGACCGATACCGAAGCCGAGCAGACACTCATCGCCGTCGGCGGAAAACGCCAGGTTCCCTGCTTGTTCATCGACGGCAAGCCGCTCTACGAGTCAAGCGACATCATCGCATGGGTGCAGGAGAATCTGCTCTAGTGCGCACACTCTGTCCGTCCAGGGACCCAGCCCATACGGCCCAAACATGTACGCCAGCATCCAAAGTCGACCATTTCCGACATCTTTGGATGCTGGCGTACAGCTTTTGGGTAGCCATGGACGCTCTTAGCCGACTAATTGTTTGAGGCGACCTTTGGATTATGGCTGTTTGACGCCTCTGGAAAGGTTTCCGAGAGGGCTGTGGTCAAAAAAGGGCAAATATGAGTACTGCTACCTGTTTAGTAGCAGCGATTTTGATCACTTCAGGAACTATTCAACGTTCCACTCGTCCGCAGACGACGTTATTTCTCCTCATATGTTCAATAAAAGTAGCTCCTAATGGGAACAAATCTCATCAGGAGCTGCTATTTATAGCAAAATAAATGCAACCATAATGGCAACAGTACTCATATTTGCCCTTTTTTGACCACGACCCTCCAGAATAGTCGCTGAGAACGACACTAAATGACAAAATCCGGCACTTGGACGTTCTTATATGAGTAGCCATTGAAGGACACCTAACGACTACTCCCATTCGCGACACACTGTGTCGCGAATTAAGCTGGTCCCATTACCGAAGACCAGTGAGAGTTCCTGCCCAGAATCTCGATAGCTTAATAAAGCGCTCCCCTCCGGAAGTTCAATGAGCATCCAAATTCCAAGCTGAAAAGCAAAGGAGTAGCGAAGCCGTCAATGCTCATTTCCTATCGAACAGGAGGGTCAAAACAAGCTAATTAGCCCGATAAACTGCTTGTATTTTTGTCTACAAAATTGTATACAAAAAGAGAATCCGAGAACCGGCGCTCGACATTATATCGATCGATAGGAGGCGCTATGGACGCTAAGCAGCTCGAAAAGATGATGGGGTTTGCTCCCGGAGAGTTGGAGAAAGCCGCAGAGGCATACGAAAAAGATGGGTGGCCGAAGGGTCGCACCATCAAGCTGGGAAGGCCGTCGATCTCTGATGAGCCAAGCGTTGTTTTATCGGCACGTGTGGGTGAATCGGTCCTTGAAGCCTTTGACGCAAAAGCAAAGCGCCATGGGCAAACACGCACGGAGCGACTCAGAGAGCTCATCACGCTCGACGCAATGATTGCCTAGACTCCACTCCCCCGCCGACCCAAACATATACGCTGGCATCCAAAGTCGACATCTTTCGACATCTTTGGATGCTGGCGTACAGCTTTTTGCAACATAGTCGTAGGGGACGTTCTTAAATGACTAGTCGTTAAAGAACGTCCCCTACGACTAGCTAGCCGTAGAAGCGGGCTGTGGGTGCGAGTGGCTGCTCGCGAAAGACGCGCTCGACGGCGGCGCGGTATTCGTCGATCTTTTTGGTCTTACGTACGAGCTTGTGAACGGTAGCGGGGTCGGCGAAAGCGCACTTGGCGTAGAACCACCACTCCTTCATACGAAAGACCGCGTTGCCGCCGATCTCTTCTGCATAGGCCGCAAACAGTGTGTCGTGAAAGCGCTGCAGATCAGCAGCCGTGGCAGCAGGACCGCCCTTAACCATGCGAGCCAGAGCGGGGTTCGCGAGCAGGCCACGCCCCAGCATCACATGGCGCGTGCCGGGATAGGCCTCCACCAGCGCGTCCATATCCTCAAGATCAAAAATGTCGCCGTTGTATGCCACCGGAAACGGTGCCCGCCCCAACGTCTCGCCATAAAACTCTTTGCGCGGGGAGCCCGTATAGCGATCCTTCTGTACACGCGGATGCACGATCAGTTCTGCCAGCGGCATGCGACAGTACAGTTCGAGCACGCGCTCGTATTCGTCGTCGTTCTCCAGCCCCAGCCTGGTTTTTACCGACACCGGCAACGGCGAACGTTCGCACACGTCACTCAAGAACACCTCGAGCTCATCGAGATTGTGCAGGAAACCCGAGCCCTTGCCCTTGGCGACAACCGTCCCCGAGGGACAACCCAGGTTAAGGTTGACTTCGCGATAGCCCATGTCGGCGAGCACCTGCGCCGCCCACACAAACTCGTCCGCGTTCTTGGACATCAGCTGAGGCACCACGTTGAGCCCCTGGTTATTGGCAGGATCGATCTCCTTAAACGCCTTGCCGCCAAAGCGGTTTCCCACCCGCGGCGGCGGCAAAAACGGCGTGTAATAGCAATCGAGCGCACCGAAGCACTCCGCATGCACGCGACGGAACACATGCCCGGTAATCCCCTCCATGGGGGCCAGCGAAAGGATCATCTACTCTTCTCTCATATCAACACAACAAAGGGGCCGTCCCTTTGTCACATGCATTATGCCTTGCGCTTCAGGCGATTCACAAGGAAGAGGTAGCTACTGAACGATGACCACCCTCCAGCCGCACCCCATACAACGAGGTCTAATACTTTTCCCGAGAAGTGAACGAGTGAAAACGGGCCCCGAAGCATCTGCACTTTCGAGATGCAATTTCCTGCGGTTTTGCCAGCCAAATCCTGCGGGTTTGACGTCTAAAAATGTCGATGCTTCGGAGGCCCAAGTATGGCCGTTCACTTCTCGGAAAAGTATTAGACCTCGATTTACATGCCACTCAATGTGACAAAGTGGCTGCTCCTTTGTCACATTCGATGAAAAAGGGCACCGATGTTAGTCGATGCCCCAAAGCGGCTGCAGGTTAAGCCCTACAGCGTATGTCTAAGACGAATCGAACTATTCGTCCCAGGAGAGGTTCTTACCAGTCTTTTTTGCCAGCAGCAAGAACAGGCCGATAATAACGTTGCATGCGATGCAGAAGATGAAGACGCCCTGGAAGGAGCCGACAAGCTCATAGACCTTCATCATAACGGGCATGCCAAAGGCGCCGACGATATAGCCCACGGAGCAGATCAGCGCGAAGATGCGACCGAAATCGCGGGAGCCAAAGACATCCATAACCAAAACGGTCAAGGCAGTGCCAGCGATGACGTACATTACGTCGTTCACGCCTGCTGCGAGGATGCTGAGCGTCGAGTTGCCGCTGCTCATCATGAGCATGACAAAGGAGAGGATGGAGACAGCGAGCCAGCCCAGAATGGCCTTCGTGCTGCCGAACCTATCGCAAGTGGTGCCGACGATCGGATTGAGGAACAGATCGAAGAGCGATGCAGCGGATACCATGAAGCCGCCCACCATGGGGCTAAAACCAACCTCGGAAGCATACGTCGGGAAGAGCTGGTTCATGCAGCAAGTGAGCTGAACGAGACAGAGGAAGCCGATGCAGAAGAAGAAGGCAGGCGACTTAATGGCGCGCGCATAGCTAACGCCACGCGTGCTATCCTCGGTCGTCTCCTCGGTCTCGGTGACCGTCTTGCCCTCGACGTAGCCATAGGGCAGCATGCCCTTGTCCTGAGGCTTGTAGCGGATGATCAGAATGGAAGCTGGGAGAATGAGCACTGCGGAAACACCGGCGAGCACCAGATAACCAGTTCTCCAGCCAGCGGCCTCGATGACAGAGGTGATGACGGGACTCATGATGAGCATGTAAATCGAGTTCACTGCCCAAGCGAGACCGATTGCCAGGCCACCAGATTTTTTGAACCACTGGTCAATAACGTCGGACATAGCGACGCCGGTGGTGAAGGCGAAGCAAACGCCAATCAGGGCGCCAGCGGCGATGAACATCCAGACTTCGGTGTAGAAGGCCATGCCTGCGCCGGCAGCGAGCAAAATAAGCTCGACAACGGGGAGCCAAACCTTGCCAACGACCTTGGGAATGAGTTTTCCGACAAACGGAAGAGCTGCCGCAAGACCAATGAGCGTTGCGGTGAAGTAATACGAGAAGATGGAATAGTCAAACCCGAACTCCTCGCACACGGGTGCGACGAAGGAGCCCGCGATGACGCTATAGGATCCGGTCGTGCCGGCAGACATAAGGCCGAGCGCGATTACGAGAACCCATGCGTAAACCTTGCTGCTCTTTAACTTTGCATTTTCCATTGACGCAGCTCCTAGAGACCCAGAAGGGCACACATAACGGCCTTGATGGTGTGCTGACGGTTCTCTGCCTCACGGAAGATGACCGAAGCGTTGGCCTCAAAGCACTCGTCGGCAATCTCGAAACCCTCGGTGATGATCTCGCGATGAAGGTCGTTCTTGCACTGGTCGAGGAGCATCTTGCCAACACGGTGATCCGCGTTGTGGACAGAGGGAAGCTCATGCATGCAGAAGATGTCGGGATTGTTGGTGCGCTTGCACAGCTCGCTGGTGACGCGATAGGGGTACAGAGACTCGGCATCGCCCAACCAGGAGTTGTAGTCGTCGGGATCCAGAACCTCTTCTCCACACTCGGGGTTGATGTAGCGCCACTCCTCGGTAACGATAACGTCAACGCCATCCAGGGCATCGAGGTCAGAGGTGATGGTAAAGGTCCTATTGGGAGCGTACTTGGCGTAGCAGGCCTCCACCTCTTCGATCATTTCCTTGCACATCTGATGACGGAGGTCGTCGGGGCCGATGGCGAGGAAGTCCATGTCGAGCATAGCGCACAGACGGCCATACCACACTGGGGCGCCGGCGCAGTTGCCAACGAAAGCCATCTTCTTGCCGCGGCTCGTACGCAGACCGCCCCATTGCTCTTCCATCGTAAGAGCGTCAGCGAGCATCTGAGTCGGGTGATCGCCGAGAGTAAGGGCATTGATGACCGGGATGTCAACCAGGTCGGCGACGTCATAGAGGAACTGCTCGTCCTTCTGTGCGCGGTAGACGATGAGATCGTACATGCCGTTAAAGACGCGCATGGCATCCTTGACGGTCTCGCAGTCACCCATGTGGGAGTTGGTCAGATAAGTGAAGCCCATGCCCAAATCATTGCAGGAGGTCTCGAATGCGCAACGAGTACGGGTCGAGCCCCACTCAAAGTTGGCGAGGACGTTTTTGCCGGGGAAGTAGCGCTGGTCGACACCAGACTTCTTCTGAGCCTTAAGGTTCCAGGCAAGATCGATGAGATAGCGGAAATCCTCGGAGGAGAGATCATGGATGTTGATGTAGTCGCGACCGCGGAGGCTGTTGTTCATGCCTATTTCCTTTCGAATTATTATCAAAATTATTGTTGAATGTGTCCCCGAGGAAAACACGGATATCCCTCGGGGAGCGGTACATGTGGCGCCTAAGCCAAAGAGCGCAGGCTCTAAGGCTCACTAACGACTGGCCGCCACGTCCTTAGTCCAGCAGTGCACGCCGCCGCCGGACAGGTTAAGCGCGAGGGAATCAATCATGATGACTTTGCGATCGGGGAAGCAGCTCTCAAGAACTGCCTTGGCCTGCTCATCCTTCTCTTTCACGACCTCGCTCATGCCCTCGTGGTAATAACGCTGGCCAAGAACGACGCCGTTGCAAATCAGGAAGTTGCAGTAGCTCGCTGCGGCGTAGAAGTGGACGGGGCCCTCGGGCCAGGGGGTGCCATCCATAAACTTGCCGCCCATTTCGTCGATGAAGCCCTTATAGAGCTCGTAATCTTCATCGCCAGGGGCGATAACGACTTCAATAGGCTCGGCGGTGGGCATACGAACGATCTCGAAGGGCTTGCCCTCCCAGTCCGTTTCGTTGCTCAGGATCTCGTAGGCTGCCTCAATACGGCGACGAGACTCTGCTCCAGCCTTGCTCGAGGCTGCCTCTTCATCGGACACCTCGGCAAGAAGAATCTTGTTCGGAGTGATAAAGCGACACATCTCATCAATGTGAGCTGCAAAGCTCATGCCAAAGACGGGAGTTCCGTCTTCCTTCTCGTCGAGGATGCCCAGTCGATAGTCGTCGTCCTCGAGCATAGGCTGCGGAAGCCAGATAACCTTGTTGAGGTTGTAGATGCGCTTATACTCGGCCTCTACTTCCTCTTTCGTGAACTCGGGATTACGCTTGCGGCATTCCGTGTCCTCGATGGCGATCAGAGTGCCGTGACCGTCAAACTCGCGGTCGCCGCCCTCCGAAACCATTTCGGAATTGACGATATCGAAGCAACCGAGCGCAACCGCCATGTGAACGGCTGCCTTACGTGCGGACTGGCACTCCGGGGAGTTCTTGTCCCACACGCCGTAATAGGTCCAAGCGGGGTTGACCATATAAGAAGGCTCTGTTAGACCAGGATTGACATGCCGACCTGCCGGCTAACTCGCCGT
>URJD01000023.1 GCA_900548075.1 uncultured Collinsella sp. | reverse complement strand
AAGGATCGCACATGAGCGATTATGCAGACCAAACGGTCGCCGTGCTGGCGGTCCAAGGCGCATTTGCCGAGCACGAGGCAAGACTATCCGAGCTGGGCGCGCGCTGTATTGAGCTGAGGCAGGCGGCTGATTTGAAGCAGGTCTTTGACCGTCTGGTACTTCCCGGCGGCGAGTCTACCGTTCAAGGGAAGCTGCTTGATGAGCTGGGCATGCTCGAGGAGCTTCGCACCCACATTGTTGAAGGCATGCCCGTCCTTGGCACCTGCGCCGGCTTGATTCTATTGGCGCGCGATCTTGCCGCACACGACGATAAGGGAACGCCGCGCCTAGCAACCATGAACGTACTCGTTGAGCGCAACGCTTATGGCAGACAGCTCGGCAGTTTTCGCACCAAGGGCCAGGTGTCCGGCATCGACGGTGAAGTGCCATTAACATTTATCCGTGCACCCCGCATCATCGAAGTGCACGGCAATGCCAAGGCCTTAGCGAAAGTCGACGGCCGTATCGTCGCCGCCCGTCAGGGCAACCAGCTCGGCGTAACCTTCCACCCCGAACTCGACGAAGACACCCGCCTCCACGAGCTCTTCCTCCAAATGTAGGCAGAGTAGAAACGAGCGTGGATTTTCGGACACACAACAAATGAGAGTGGATAATCTCCCACTTTGAACTTAGATGCAGGCTCAAACCAGGAGATTATCCACTCTCATACTATGTAGTCATTTAAGAACGTCCCCAATGACTACTTCGACAACGCCGATGCTTTGGTACCGACAGCGAAAACCCGCCAGAGCGAAGGAGGCCCTTTTGGGGCGAGATGACGCCATAGGTTGAGCATAAGTCAGCGAGCGGGTCGCATTTGAGGCAAGGTGACGTGAAACGAAAGGGCGCTGACCTTCTGGTCGCGCCCTTGAAGTTGAACGTCAGATTGTCCAAATGCGGCCCGCGCAGCGTCGGCCCGTTACGGCGTTTGGTAAAACGCCGTAACTAAAAGCGGTTGCCGCGGAAGCCGCCGCCGTTGCGGCCGCCGCGATCGCCACCGCGACCGCCGCGGTCGTTACCGCGGTTGCCGCCGAAGCCGCCACGGTTGCCACCGCGATCGCCATAGCCACCACGGTTGCCGCCAAAGCCGCCGCGACCGCCACGGTCGCCGCCACGGCCACCGCGATCGTCACGACCGCCGCGAGGACCGCGGTCCTCGTCCAGGCCCATGGCGACGAGCGGAGCGATAACCTTATCGAGAGCGGCCATCAGCTCGGTAGCCTCCTCATAAGAAAGCTCGGGCAGGAGCTTCTCCTTCTTGTTGGCAAGCTCGACCAGGCCCTCAGCGGCATCCTCGGCAGCGAAGACAACGATCTTGCGCATATCGCCCTCGGCGTCGTCGATGCGGCCGACCAGATCGGCAGCCTCGGCCTCGGCCATCAGGCCATCGAGCTCACGGAGGCGCATGCCCAGCAGGTCGGACATTTCCTTCTGCTCCATCTTGGGCTTGAGGTCAAGAAGCTTGATGGCGCGCTCGATGTTCGCCATGCGCTCGGCCTTGGCCTCCTCCTCCTTGGAAATAGCAAAGCGACGGCTACGCAGCAGGCGGGCGGCCTTCTGCATCTTGTCCATCAGCTCTTCGTCATCGTAATCAACGGCGGCCTCGACAACCTCGGCCTCCTCCTCGGCGGAAACCTCGTCAGCAGCCTCAACCTCGGCAGCTTCGGTCTCCACGGTCTCGACTGCCTCAACCTCGGCAGCCATGGTCTCGTTCTCGGTCTCGTTCATGATCTCTTCGTTCTCGGACATGAGACTCCTTCTTGGCCCTCTCGGGCATCATCGCCCCATTCGCGGGGCCCGTCGCGCACTCTTTGCGCTTTAAACATTCATGCCTCTCGGCAAAACGTCCATTAGTTTATGGTGTCGCCATCCAATCTAGCTGCAGAATCTATGTGCACACATTAATGCGACATGTGCGACTCGCGACGAGCGTACACCAGCGACGTCGCGAACCCGACCACGGCAATCACAGCCGCCACACGCACGGCAGTTGCAAATCCAATCGCCTGGGCAACGTCGGTCGCAGCGCCAGCCGCGCCGGCAGTCGCCGCAGAACTCGAGAGCAGGCCGATAAACAGCGACGGGCCAAACGATGCGGCAATCATGTTCCACGTGTTAAGCAATGCCGTTCCGTGAGGATGTTCAGCGACAGGCAGCGTCTCCAAGCCGGCCGTCTGCGAGGGGCTCAGCACCAGGCCGACTCCGGCATACACCACAACGGTCAGCGCCACGACGACGCCGATGTTCATGCTTGCCGCCGTCATCGAGATGGCAGTCTGCCCCACAGCAATCAGGGCAAAGCCGACCGGCAGCAGCGGCCATGCGCCGCGGGCGTCCATCACACGTCCGCCTACAATCGAGGTCACGGCGTTGCAGGCAATCGCCGGCAAAATGAGTAAGCCCGCAATAAGTGCGGTCATGCCGTATGCGCCCTCAAAATAGAGCGGCAACAAAACACTCATCGAGAACGTTGTCATCATCGACACCACCACAAGCAGGCACGCAGGCCAAAAACGAACGCTCGCCATGGGGCGCACGTTGAGCACCGGATGCTCGAGCTTGAGCTGGCGGGCCGCAAACAGGCCGAGCAGCACAATGGCGACGAAGAGCGTCACGATACCGGCAATCAGATTGGTCGAGAACTCGCCTACGGAATACACAAATGCCGTAATGCCGGCGGCGAGCAAAACAACCGACAGAATATCAAGCGTGGTGTTCGAGCGCTCTCCGACATTCTGAACAAGCTTAACGCCCGCCGCAGCGACCGCAATGCCACCCACCAGCGGCACTACGAACACCGCCCTCCAGCCAAATAACGTGCACATAAGACCGCTGATCACAGGTCCAAACGCCGGTCCTAGCGTAATGCATGCGCCGCCCAGGCTCAGATACAGACCGAGCTTCTCGCGCGGGGCGCAAGACAGCACCACGTTCATCATGAGCGGGAACAAGATGCCCGATCCCGCAGCCTGCAAAATACGACTTGGCAGCAAAACGCTAAACGACGGAGCGACCAGGCACAGGACTTCGCCGGCGACCATGCATCCGCATGCGAAAAACAGCAGCTTGCGCGTCGAGAAACGACCGGACAGGAAGGCCATGATGGCCGTAAAGATCGACGTCACGATCATGTAGCCCGAAACGAGCCACTGCGCCGTGGTGGCACTCACCGAAAAGGCTGCCATAATGTCGTGCAACGCCACGTTAATGATGTTCTCGTTAAACGCGGCAACAAAGGCTGCAATATACATTACGACGAGAATCGCCGCAGTGGCCGATGGCGCTACTTGAACTTGTTGCTGAGATTTGCTCCCCATGCATTTCCTTCCTCTTGGAACGACAGTCGCATCGCCCCAGAGGAACGGTCCAGGGCGAAAAATGAGCCCTAGACTTACGCCAAACGCCGTACACGACGAATCTGGCAACATGGTCCAACATCGAAAGATTGTAACGCGGACGCACAGCTTTCCTTCCGCGCTATTATTAAAAGTCCACGAAAGCATAAGACATGAGGAGCCCGCCATGATTAAGCCCATCATGAAATCCGAGTTCTTTTTGCGTCTGCCTTCCGAAGACGCGGGACCCGACGATGCCGCGACCGGGCATGATCTCCTAGATACACTCCACGAGCATGAGCGCGAGTGCGTGGGCCTCGCCGCCAACATGATCGGCGTGCGCAAACGCATCATCTGCGTAAAGGACGGCAACAGGACACTCCTGATGTACAACCCTCAGATTCTTGAGCAGGTCAATGCCTATCAGACGAGCGAAGGATGCCTCTCGCTGATCGGCGAGCGTCCCTGCACCCGCTATCGCCGCATTAAGGTGGAGTATTTGGACGAGAACTTCGTTCACCGCATCAAAAACTTCTCGGGCTACACCGCCGAAATCATCCAGCACGAAATCGACCACTGCAACGGGATCGTTATTTAGTTCCGCCGATTCAAGAAAGCTCCCTGCAGCAAAACAACTGCAGGGAGCTTTTCATAGTGCGGAACTTCTATCCCACTAGCTCTGGCGGTAATGATCGAAGAAGTCGGCGAGATCTTCGAGGGACTCTTTGAGCACTTCCATGCGCGGCAGGTACACGATACGGAAGTGGTCGGGCTCAGCCCAGTTGAAGCCGCCGCCGCGCGTGATCAGAATCTTCTTCTCGTGCAGCAGGTCAAGGGCGAACTGCTCGTCATCGGTGATGTTGAACTTCTTCACATCCATCTTGGGGAAGATGTAGAACGCCGCACGCGGCTTAACCACCGAGATGCCGTCAATCTTGTTGAGCGCCTCATACACAAAGTTGCGCTGCTCGTAGACACGGCCGCCGGGGCGAATGTAGTCGTTAACCGACTGATGGCCGCCAAGCGCCGTCTGGACGATGGACTGAGCCGGGACGTTAGAGCACAGGCGCATGTTGGAGAGCATGTTGATGCCCATAATAAAGTCGCTCATGCAGCGCTGGTTGCCCGAAAGCACCATCCAGCCAATACGGTAGCCCGCGATCATGTGCGACTTGGACAGGCCGCTAAAGGTGACGCAGGGCAGGTCGGGAGCGAGTGAAGCGATCGAGACATGCTCATAACCGTCCATGCACAGGCGGTCGTAGATCTCGTCGGCAAAGATCATCAGCTGATGCCTGCGCGCAATCTCGACGATGCCCTCGAGTACCTCGCGCGGATAGACCGAGCCCGTGGGGTTATTGGGGTTGATGATGACGAGGGCCTTGGTCGCGCTCGTGATCTTAGACTCCATATCCTCCAGATCGGGATACCAATCCGCCTGCTCATCGCACAGATAGTGCACGGGATGACCGCCGGCAAGGGTTGCGCACGCCGTCCACAGCGGATAGTCGGGGCTGGGGATCAGGATCTCGTCGCCATTGTCGAGCAGCGCGTTCATCGAAAGCTGAATGAGCTCGGACACGCCGTTGCCCGTGTAGATATGCTCCATCTGAACATTGGGCAGGCCCTTGATCTGCGAATACTGCATAATCGCCTTGCGCGCGGAGAACAGGCCACGCGAGTTGGAATAGCCTTCGCAGTCGGGCAGCTGCTGGCGCATGTCCTTGATGACCTCATCGGGCGTGCGGAAACCGAAGGGCGCCGGGTTGCCGATATTGAGCTTGAGGATGCGCTCGCCCTCGTCCTCCATACGGGCGGCCTCGTCGACGACGGGACCGCGCACGTCATACAGGACGTTGTCGAGTTTGGTGGATTTAGAAAAAGTACGCATGGTGGTGCTCCTTGCAATTTGAGCTGAGGGATGGGGTTCGGGCTTGGAATCGTTGCGGGGTGATGATGTCTCGCCTTGATCGGCGTCGCCGGCGAGCAGCCAGGTAACATCGACCTCCAAAATACGGGCGAGCAGCTCAGCCACATCGCGCCGCGGAATCGTCTTGCCGCTCACATATTGGCTCATCTGACTCTTGCCGAGTTTTTTGCCGAGCATCTCCGATGCGCGGATCACGTCCGACTGGCGAACGTCGCGATCGGACATAGTCTGTCGCAGGCGATCGCTAAACGTCTCTTGGGCCACTAGAACCTCCTTGCTGGCAAAGTTCAATTTACAGAACACGAATTGAACCTGAGTTCAATTTAGGCAGCAGTATAGCGCGACACATTATCCGAAAGTTCAATTTCACAAGAAAATGTACCGAGCCTCGAGAATTGTCCCAAAGTAGACAACAGGTACGTGCTTTTAGAGATATTCAAGGAAACGAGCCGCCGCAAGCGAAACGTCAGCGGTGCGGTATATGGCGTTGATCTGCCGATGAGGATGTCCCTCGAGCGGGCGCACGGCAACATCGAACTGGCAGCGGCGCAAGATGAGCGCCGGAAGAACGCTCACGCCCAGACCGTCTTCGACCATGGCCATAATCGCATAATCATCCCAGGTCGATAGCTTAGAGCGTACCGCCAGGCCCGCGCGGCGAAACAGCGGTGTAATCTCGTCGTCGCTACCGCGTTCCAGCAGAATAAACTGCTCGTTGGCCAAATCGGCAAGGGAAACGACCTCCGCGGTGGCAAGCGAGGAGTCCGCTGGCACCACAGCCATCAGCTCGTCTTGCACCAACGGCCGCGACGCCATGCCGGCGCCGCGTGGCTCACGCGGGATAAAGCCCAGGTCACAACGACCCTCAGCCACCCATTGTTCAATCTCTGAGTAATCGCCCATCAGCAACTCATAATCGACGTCCGGATGATCGGCGCGAAAGCGCGCAATCACCGGCGGCAGCACGTGGGTCGCCACACTCGAAAACGTACCGATGCAGATTTTGCCGCGCATGAGCCCGCGCATCTCATCCACCCGTCGCTGCAAGCGAGTGAATTCCTCGCAGAGCGCCTCGACAGCCGGCATGACCTGCCGCCCGTCGGCAGAAAGAGCCACGCCCTCGCGACTGCGGTCGAGCACCTTAAAACCCCAGTCGGCCTCAAGATCGGCCACCATACGGCTCACGCCCGACTGCGAATAGCTCAGGCGCTCGGCAGCACGCGTAAAGCTTCCGGCGCGCACCGTCTCCAGCAGCACCTGCATCTTTTGAATATTCGTTTCCACGACACGCCTCCACCTTTACATGAATTTTTGTCATGTTAGCCATGCATTATATTCGCTTTTCTTCTATTGCCAGTTCACCCATAGTGAACATGCTCGAATATAGAGGGGACGGAAGCGCATGGACAACGGACTGTTTACGTACTTAGCAGCATTGCTATTGTTTGGCTCCAACGGCATCATTGCCGCCGCCATCGCGCTGCCGAGCTCCGATATCGTGCTACTACGCACGTTTTTGGGCGCATTCTCGCTTGTCACCATCCTCGCCATCACCCAAAGCCATAAGTTGCAGGCGCCATCTCGCCCCCGCGAAGCCGCAGCCCTCCTCCTCTCGGGAGCCGCGCTGGGCGCCAGCTGGATTTTTCTGTTCCGCGCCTACCAGACGATCGGCGTCGGCGTATCCTCGCTGCTGTACTACTGCGGCCCCATCATTGTCATGGCGCTCTCCCCACTCATCTTTGGCGAAAAACTGACCGGCGGCAAAATCGCCGGGTTTATCGCCGTCGCCTGCGGTGCTTTTTTCATTGCAGCGCAAGGTCTAGGCGGCAATATGCCCATTGCGGGCATCGTCTGTGGAATCGCCTCGGCCTTCTGCTACGCATTGATGGTCATCGCCAGCAAGGGTGCGCCGCACATCGAGGGCCTCGAGAACTCCGCGCTCCAGGTGAGCGCCGCCTTTGTGACCGCACTGGTCCTCACGCTCATCACGCAGGGCGCTCCCTCGTTCCTGTCCGCCGGCGTCGCCGCCAGTATTGATTGGCGCGCCGTCGTCATGCTCGGCGTCGTCAACACCGGCATCGGTTGCCTGCTCTACTTTAGCGCCGTCGCCAAGCTGTCCGTCCAGACCGTCGCGGTCGTCGGCTATCTCGAGCCACTTTCGGCCGTCGTGTTCTCGGCCGTCCTTTTGGGCGAAGCCATAACACCGGTCCGCCTGATGGGTGCCGCGCTTATCATCGGCGGCGCGATTTTTTGCGAACTCGCCGGCAAACGCGCAAACGCCAAGGCTGGCATCGCCCAGACAGCACGTGCTTAAAAGCCCTGCTTTGAAATGCTACCTGCATAGATAAATAATCCCCAGCTGAGGATTATTGTCTAAAATAACCCGATGTGCCAAACTGCTCTTGTATGTATAAAGACGGCATAAAGTTTTTGTCCTAGACAGATAACCGGATGTCTAAGGGAGTCCTCGTGGCACACAACAAACTGGAGGCAAACCTCCAAGACCAGCATGGGCAGGGCGGGCACGGAGCCATCCCCCTCTCCGCTGGCATGCTGCTCGTAACGCTCGGCGTCGTCTATGGCGACATCGGCACGAGCCCCATGTACACCATGAAATCAATCGTCGCCAACAACGGCGGCATCGGTACCGTCAGCGAGGACATGATCCTGGGCGCGCTTTCGCTCGTCATCTGGACCATGACGCTCGTGACCACGGTCAAGTACGTGGTAATCGCCATGAAGGCCGACAACCACAACGAAGGCGGCATCTTCGCCCTGTTCAGTCTCGTGCGCAAGGTGGCGCCATGGCTGATTCTCCCCGCCATGATCGGCGGCGCGGCGCTGCTCGCCGACGGCATCCTCACCCCCGCGGTCACGGTCACCACAGCCATTGAGGGCCTGCGTACCATCGAGTGGGGCCACGCACTATTGGGTGACGGTCAGACCAATGTGATCATCATCACCATCATCATTATCTGCGGTCTGTTTGCCATGCAGCGCGCCGGCACCTCGTCAATCGGCAAGCTCTTCGGCCCGCTCATGACGCTGTGGTTCCTGTTCCTGGCAGGCGCCGGTCTGTTCAACATGCTCGGCAACCTGTCCATCTTGCGCGCGCTCAACCCCATCCGCGGCATTATGTTCCTGTTCTCGCCCATCAACCATTCGGGCATTATGGTGCTCGGCTTTGTCTTCCTGTCGACAACCGGTGCCGAGGCACTCTACTCGGACATGGGCCACGTGGGCAAGGCAAACATCTATGCATCCTGGCCATTTGTTAAGGCGGCCCTTATCCTCAACTATCTGGGTCAGGGAGCTTGGCTACTCGCCAATAACTCCAACCCCCAGATGCTCGCGATGGATATCGTCAACCCGTTCTATATGATGCTCCCCGAGCCCCTACGCCCCTTTGCCATCGTGCTTTCGGCCGTGGCGGCCATCATCGCCTCACAGGCGCTCATCACCGGCTCGTTCTCGCTGGTATCCGAGGCAACGCGCCTCAACCTTATGCCGCACCTGCGCATCCACTACCCCAGCGACACCAAGGGCCAGCTCTATATTCCGCTCGTCAATAACATCATGTGGGTCGGCTGCATCTTCATCGTGCTGCTGTTCCAAAACTCCGAGCGCATGGAGAGTGCCTACGGCCTCGCCATTACCGTGACCATGCTTATGACCACCACGCTTTTGACGAGCTATATCGCCGGCATTCTCAAGCACAAGCTGGGCGCCTGCGTCTTCGCCCTGCTCTTCGGCGCCATTGAGCTGTGCTTTTTCGCCTCGTGCCTCACCATGTTCTTTGACGGCGGCTATGTGATGATCTTCTTGGCCGCACTGCTGTTTGGCCTTATGTATGTGTGGCGTCGCGGCACCGCCATCGAGCGCACGCAGACGATTCTGCTGCCCGTCTCCAAGTACATCGACCAGCTCAATCGCCTGCGCAATGACGAGACCTATCCCGTGCTCGCCGACAATCTGGTATTTCTCACCAACAGCCCCGACCCGCTCACACTCGACCGCGACGTGCTCTATTCCATCCTGGACAAGCACCCCAAGCGCGCCAAGGCATATTGGTTCATCAACGTGCACGTTACCGACGAACCCTATACGCACGAGTATTCCGTCGAGACCTTTGGCACGGACTTTTTGTTCCGCGTGCGCCTGGACCTGGGCTTTAAGGTCAACCAGCGCGTCAACGCCTATCTGCGTCAGATCGTCGGCGACTTGATGGCATCGGGCGAGCTGCCGCCGCAACATCACACCTACTCCATCTACGAGACGCGCGGCAACGTAGGTGACTTCCGCTTTTGCATGCTGCGCAAGATGCTTGCCCCCGAAACGGACATCAACCGCAACGACCACCGCGTGATGGCCATCAAGTACGCCGTCCGCCGCGCCTGCGGAAGCCCGGCACGCTGGTACGGTCTCGAGAACTCGGCCATCATCATTGAGTACGTACCGCTCTTTGCCCGCATGCGCCCGGCCGTCAAACTTGTGCGCACCCAGGTGCCGCTCGAGGTTCAGATCGAAGAGGCCGAGGAAATGGAGGTCGACATCTTCTCGGACGACTTGGTCAACGGCAACGAGGCCGGCAAGAGCATGAACGTCGATCCCACCGAGCTGCTCGAGAGCGTCGCCGATACGCCCGAACAGCAACTCGACGGACTCGAGAGCACCCAGTTCAACGACGCCAACTTCTAACACGCCACCAGCCATTGACGACAACGGCCTCGCATCTCATAAGAGGTGCGAGGCCGTTTTATGTCGCAACGGACCAGTGAGCTACGAACGGCGCGGCTCGGGAACCACGAGCCTATCGGGGCTCGCGCCCTCGGCATCCATCAGGCTCACGTAGCGAATCGACGGATCCCCATACATCGCGTAGTAATAATTGCCCGTGCGCGCGCTAAAGCATCCGGTGTAGATAGTCTTCTCGAACTTGCCATCGCCCATCCTGGACGCTCCCTCGATCATCACCACGCCCTCGAGCGAGCGGAACATGCGAACGACGTTTTCGGTCTCGCTCTCCTTTTGCGGGTAATTGGCATTGAGGTACGCCGCCTTTACAAAACGGCTCGGCGAATAGCAATCGCCCGGAATGCCGCGCATGCCGGCACCGGCTCCATAGGGCTTAAGCTCGGCGCCACGCCATGTCGCCGTCTGCGGAAAATCGCTTGTGGCGGTGATATAGGTGCGCAGGTTTTCCATGTGCCACGGGAAGGTCGGCTGGTTGGCAAGGGTGTCGACCGGATCGTCGTATACATGCAGGCCGTCAGCCATCATCTCGACCACAATGCTGCGCTGGCTGTCGCCGATAATCCAATGGAGCAGCGACACGCCCAGCCCCTCTCCGGCAGATTTGGCGACAATCACCGTGTCGCGCAGCGCAGCCTCGACCTCGTCGACCGTCGAGAACGTCGCTGCCACCCACAGGGGAAACTCATAGGCCGCGATATTGGTCTTGCCGTCGACAGGGTCCTCGGCATACTCGGCATAACCCGGGAAATTGAGACCCGCCACGGCGAGGCCCGCATCGTTGCCGCAGTCGAAGAACATAGGGTAGTTCTTGTAATCGATGCACATACCGATCACCGCGTGTGCCGCTGTCGCGTCGTCGATAAACGAATACGGAATGTGAAATCCGCGCGGCATCACGCGAACCTGTTGGCCGTAGTCAAAGCTCCAGTCGAGGTTGCGGCCCAGATACATGTGGCCAGAATTATCGGTAAATCGAATGCTCGTGCACATAGCGCCTCCCAGCTTTACGTTCTTGCTAAGGTTATTGTCACCAAACAAAAAGGCGCTAAACACAAAAGCCCGGACATGACAACAATGTCACGCCCGGGACAAAGACCGCAAATTCGGTCCCCAATTAAACCACCCTAGACAAGTTTACCTTGGCAGTGATCGATCATATGCTGGATCATTTGTGCCTCAAAGCCCGCGTAGTCGCGGCGGCACTCCTTCATCTTGCCGTCGGCGATCTGGTCAAAGGCAACCTTGCACTTGATATAGCGCGTAGACTTGGTGACCTCATCGTGCGTCAGGCAGCTCTCCTCCATCTTGCTGGCGCCCAGGCCAAACACCAGACGGGGATTGTAGAGCACGTGGGGCTCGCCGGCATCGTCCAGGTAGACGCAGACCTTCTTGGTAACGCCAATCTGGTTAGCGGCAAGGCAACCGGCATCGTCGAGCGACTTTATGGTATCGATCAGGTCCTGAGCAACCGACTCGTCCTCGACGGTCGCAACCTCGCAACGCTGGGACAGGATAGCCTCGTCGTGGCAAAGCTCTTTAATCATACGTTCCTCCATAGGGGTCGTTGTAACCGCTTAAGTATACGGTACCCACACATTTTCATGCGAAAAATACCGTCCGTCTGCTGCAAAGCGCCGAACATCAACATGCGAGGAACAACAGCGTCGTAAAGGGACTATAGTGGGAGCGTTCGTGTCGATCGGCCTAAACTCGGGGCCGAACAAGGAAAGGGTATGCATGGACGAACTATTTCACGTCAGTGAGCGCAAGTCCACAATCGGGACCGAACTTCGCGCTGGACTGACAACATTCCTGGCGATGGCCTACATCATCGCCGTCAACCCCGCAGTGCTCTCGGGCGCTGGCATCGATGCGGGAGCGCTCGCCTGCGCCACCTGCCTGGGCGCCGGCATCATGACCATCTGCATGGGCATCTTCGCCAACCGCCCGCTCGCCTGCGCGTCGGGTCTGGGCATCAACGCCATGATCGCGGGCATCGCCACCACCATGTGCGGCGGTGACTGGCACGTTGCCATGAGCGTTATCTTCCTCGAAGGTATCGTCATCTTGCTGCTCGTCCTGTGCGGCCTGCGCGAGGCCATCATGGACGCCATCCCCGTGGTCCTGCGCCACGCCATCTCGGTGGGTCTGGGCCTGTTCATCGCCATGATCGGCCTGTGCGACGCCGGCATCATCACCGCTGGCGCCGGTACGCTCGTCGGCCTGGGCGACATCACCTCCCCCACCTTTATCGTCGGCATCATCTCCATCATCGTGACGGTCGCCCTGGCTTCCCGCAACGTGCCGGGCTCGCTGCTCATCGGCATCATCGTCGCCGTTATCGCCGGTATCCCGCTGGGCGTCACCCATGCGCCCGAGGGCCTCATCGCACCACTCGACTTCTCGACCTTTGGCGCCCCGTTTGCCAGCACCGCCGATGGCAACATGGCCATCGTAAAGGTCCTGACCGACCCGATGTTGCTCGTCGTTGCCTTCTCGCTGCTCATGAGTGACTTCTTCGACACCATGGGTACTGCGATGGCCGTCGCCAAGCAGGGCGAGTTCCTAACCGAGGACGGCAACGTCGAGGACATCCGCCCCATCCTGATCGTTGACTCCGTGGCCGCTGCTGCCGGTGGCTTTATGGGCGTCTCTTCCATCACCACCTTCGTCGAGTCCACCTCTGGCGCTGCCGACGGTGGCCGCACGGGCCTCACCTCCGTCACCACCGGCGTGCTGTTCATTCTCGCCGCGTTCTTCTCCCCCATCGTCACCATCGTTTCCAGCGCCGCCACCTGCGGTGCTCTGGTCTACGTCGGCTACCTCATGATGAGCGAGGCCTCCGAGATCGACTGGTCCGACGTGTCGCAGGGCTTCCCGGCGTTCATGATTGTCGCCGGTGTGCCCTTCACCTACTCCATCTCTGCCGGCATCGGTCTGGGCTTTATCGCCTACGTGATCGTCGCGCTCTTTAAGGGCGAGGCCTCCAAGATCAAGCCGCTCATGTGGATCGCAGCCCTCGCCTTCCTCGTCTACTTCTTCGTAGCGTAGCGGCAAAGCTGCCAAAGCAGAACACCAAAGCGCGGAGTCGCATCGAGCGGCTCCGCGCTTTGCTTTTAAAGCCAGGCACCGCACGGACGCGCGATGTATTGCCTCCCAAGTTTTGGACATTTTGCCCTCCAAGCGGCACTACCGCCGGCTACATCCTGCAGATATGCTGGGCGTAATCGCATAGGCCCTATGAGGATGGGAGTAACCATGGCCGCCTTGTTCACGACCCCCAAGCGCAATGACAAAACCTCTGGAGCCCATTTTGTCGAGCCCGACGTGCGCCGTCGCACGCTGCTCGCACACGGCAGCTGGCGCCGCGTGACGCGCCGCATCGTTGTAGGCGCCGTATGCGCGCTTACGGTAAGCTCGCTGCTCATGCCGAGCATCTCGCTCGCAGCCGAGTGGGTGGACGTTGGCGGCGTCCGCCACGAAGCGGCCGCGGGCCCCACGGGAGACGCCGCCGGCACCTGGTCATGGGACGGCGCCGACGATATGAAGCTCAACGGCTATGACGGCGGCGCGATCGAGGCAGCGGGCAAGCTCAACGTAAGCTACGAGGGCAACAACACCGTCACTAACGACGACGGCCGCGGCATCAAGGTTAAGGATGGCGCGAACGAGAACGCCGAGCTTAATATTCAGGGCGACGCGTCCAGCACGCTCAACGTGACATCTTCTCGTGACGCCATCACTTCCGTCGGCAACATCAACATCGACGGCGCTGGCACTGTCAACGCCACGAGCACCGAGCACGATGCCATCGATGCCGGGGGCGATGTCACTATCAAGGGCTCGGGAAACGTTAACGCCACGGGCGATTCGGATGGCATCAGGGCCGACGGCAACATCACGATCGACAACAGCGGAACCGTCACCGCCAAGGCCACCGAGGATCAGGGTATCGATGCTAACGAGAACCTCATCATAAAGGGCGGCGGCAAGGTAGAGGCAAGCTCTATCGAGGACAATGCGATTTGGGCCGACGGCAATATCGAGATCTCGGGTGGCAGCCAGGTCAAGGCAAGCTCCGAGGAAGACGCCGCCATCGACGGTAAAAACAGCCTCACGGTCACGAACGCTTCCCTCAACGCAAGTGGCGTTGGGTATGGCATCTATGTCTACAAGGGCATCACGCTCGATGGCGCGACCGCGACGGTCCGCGCAAGCTCAGATGGCGGGGAAGTCAGCGCACTCTTCACCGATGAGAACGACATCATCATCAAGAACGGCTCGACTGTGGATGCGCTCGCGGAAGGCAGGTTCTCGGTTGCAATCTCCACCAGTAATTTCTACTCCGGCGAAGCGGGTGGCCATATCTACATCAGCGACTCCGTTGTCAAGGCCATAGCCCGCTATGCCGAGACCGGCGGCGACGGCCCCGACCACTACAGTGCAGGCCAGGATGGCGAAACTAACCCTCAGCCCCGAGGCATGAACATCGGCATCTTTGCTCAGACCAAGGAGGGCATCACGCCCGCAACCATTTCGATTCTCCGCAGCAAGGTCACGGCCGAAGGAGACACGGCGGCAATCTTCGCCCTTGCCATGAGCGCGGATGGTAAGGCGATTGGCACCATCGAAATCGAAGGAGCCACCATCCAGACGCCTGAAGGCGGCAAGGTCATTGACTATCGCAACAAGGAAGAACTCAGCGACGGCATCGTCTACGAGGCGGGTCAAACCATCGGCACGGGCGACGCTGTGATCGACTCCCCCTATAACGAAGCTGTCGCCAAGAGCACGGTCATCGCGCCTCCCGAGGAGACCAAGCCCGAGGGTTCCAAGTCCGAGGGCACGAAGACGACCAAGACCGTTGCAGTTGCAGCCACGGGAGCCAAGATCGCCGGCAAACTCGCAGCAACCGGCGACGCCTCGAGCGCAGCCATCGTGGCAGCCGCCCTTGCGGGAACAGCCGCCATCGCCGCGGGCGCCGTGGTGAGCCGCAAGCACTCATAGACGCCCTTCATACACGAACCGACACTTTTAAAGCCGCCTAGTCCGCGCACCGTTTAGCAACGCCACCGCCGAGCTCCCCTCCGGCGGTGGCGTTTCCTGTTTGCGCCCGCACGACGCGCGCGAATGTTCTTGATGCTGCCCAACCGGTATACGCTGACGTGCGACAATTGAGGCTGTCAATATCACAACACCGAGAGAAGCCTGCCTTGGAAGCGCATCATAAGCAGATAACCGTTTATCCAGAGTGTACAGAAGGAGCGCCCGTCATTTACCTCCCCGTGGTTATGGGCGACGGTAATGAAGTCTACGAGCGCTGCCGAGAGCTCGACTGCCCGCCGTTCACCCTTGTCGCCATTGGAGGGCTCGATTGGAATCGCGAGCTGAGCCCCTGGGAATGCGACGGAACTATACGAGATGCCGAGCCCTTTGGCGGACAGGCCGCTGGTTTTCTTGACGAGTTGTTGAAGCGGATAATCCCTGAGGCCGAATCATCGCTCCCGCAACCGCCCACCTGGCGCGGCGTTGCCGGCTACTCGTTGGCGGGCCTTTTTGCTCTGTGGGCACTTTGGCAAACAGATGTCTTTGAACGCGCGGCGAGTGCATCGGGGTCGCTGTGGTTCCCCGGCTTTATCGACTACGCGCGCGAGCGCGCGATGACAGCTACGCCCGACGCCGTCTATCTGTCACTCGGTAAAAAGGAAACCAAGACGCCCAACCGCATGATGCGGCACGTACTCGACGATACGCGCGCGATGGAAGAGCTGTTTATCGAGCGCGACATTCCAACAACGCTGAAGCTCAACCCCGGCAATCACTTTGCCCAAACTGACCTGCGCATGGCGCGCGGCATCCACTGGATACTGACGCATTAAAAATGGCGTCCACGCGTACATACGCATGGACGCCATTTTTAATGGCTCTGTTAGACCAGGATTGACATACATGTGTCCCCACGGTGCCATATCGTTGA
>URJD01000022.1 GCA_900548075.1 uncultured Collinsella sp. | reverse complement strand
GCATGGCAACCTTGGAATCGATGCCAAAGCGAGCGCCCAGCACCGTGACGATGATGTTGGCGCCGCTCGAGCTCACCACGTGAATCTCGCTGCCCTCGACAAAGCCGAGGTCCTTGAGGTGGTGCTTCATGTCCTCATTGCCCTTTACACGAGACACGCGCACGGTTTCGCCCGCCTTTACCATCGAAAGCGGCATAGCCGGCATCTGCGGTCCGCAAGACATGAGTGAGCTCCTAACATCGGTTCGTCCTCAACATCGACATGGCAAAAGTTAGCCATGTCTATGTTCGCTTTAGTAAACTAACACGTGGTTAACTTTTTGGAAAGGGTCCCCATTCAGATTTCGAAAAAGTTTCCTATACGAAACAAAACAAAAGGCGCGGCAAAGGACCATCCTTTACCACGCCCTGTCATGCTTAGAGCGAGAGGTTTCTGATCGACGTGACGCACGAGGCCTCATCTACGCCCGAAACGCGGAAGATGATGTCCTCGCCGCACTCGCCGTAGAGAGCCATGAGGCCCATAACGTCGCGACCGTCGGTATGGCGGTCGCCGATGCTGACCGACACGTCGCTACGGTGCTTGGCAATGATGTCATAGAGCAGCGCAACCGGGCGGGCGTGTAGTCCCAACGGATCTTTAATCGTCTTTGTAAACTCGACCATGTCCCCTCCCACGACATCACACATTCGGCCGGCAAACCCAGCCACGTGGTAGTTATTGTAGCGTTAGATGCTTATCGAGGGCCCCTCCGGATACCCCATGGTCAAAAAGTGGCAAATATGAGTACTGTCACCAATTTAGTAGCAGCAAAATCGAAAGCTAGTTGCCTACTTTGAGCGATTCGAAGAGGTTGAAAGCCGTCAAACGCCCTTTAAAGGGGGTTTGATAAATTGATTTTGAGCCCATTTTTGCTCAGAACAGGCCGATAGATATGGCACTTATTTTGCAACAGTACTCATATTTGGCATTTTTTGCCCACGGGGTCCAAAGCCATGCCCCAAAACACAAAAGGAGGGGCCTCGTAAGGCCCCTCCTTAGGAAAGGGAATCGATTTATTCCACAGCCGTAGATTAATCCTAGCCGCTACTCCATCATGTCGAGGACAGACGGACGCAGTTCGCTCTCGGCGGCCTCGGGATCGGTCTCACGCAGACGGTTGATATAGCGGTTGTACCAGATCACGGCAAGGCCCAGGAAGACAACCACGCCGCCAACGTTGTAGACCAGCGTCAGCCACAGCGGCTGATCGAGCGGAATGGTGCCGCAGATAAGCACGAAGCAGAAGACCACAAGCAGGAATGCGGCAACGACCAGGCCAAAGCTGCGCGAACCCATGCGGAAGCCACGGGGAGCGGCGTCAAAGTTCTTGCGCAGCATAAAGTAGGCAAGCAAAATCAGCAGCGGTGGGAGCAGAGCGGTGGCAGCAGTCATGTTGGTGACGATCATGAGCAGGTCGTCGAGGTTACCGGAGCCCAGGGCCGGAATGATCAGGATGGGGACGACGATGGCGAACTGCAGCCAAGCAGCGCGGGCAGGAATGCCATGCTCGTTGAGCTCGACGATCTTGCTACCAAAGACGCCCTTGGGGATCTCGGTGAAGAAAACCTTGATGGGAGCAGAGGTCCACATCATGAGGGAGCCCAGCGTGGCGGCGAGAAGGATCAAGCCGATGGCGCGCGTAGACACTTCCATGGGAATGCCAAAGTGGGCAAAGACAGCGCCGAATACGTCGAAGATACCGGTGGAGATGGCAACGCCGCCCTCGGGGATGAACAGGTTAACCAGCAGCGAAGCGCCTGCATACAGAAGGCCGATGGTCAGGCCGGCGATAACGACGGTGCGCACGAAGGCCTTGACGCCACCCTTAAGGTCGTTAAGGAACACGCCGACAGACTCAGCGCCGCCAACGCCCTGGATGATCCAGGCAAGCGTACCGAAGAAGCCCCACGCAGTTGCGAAGTTGCTCATGTCGGGAGCCATGTTAGCGGGAGTAGGAGCCGTAGCGAACTCAACGCCGCCAAAGGCAGCAGCCAGGGACAGCAGGATGAACACGGCGGTCAGGCCGAGAGCCGCGGTCGAACCGAAGGAGGAAATGGAGCCGATCCACTTAGCGCCCTTGGTCGAAACCCACGTGGCGATAGCAAAGACGACGATCTCGATAATGGTGATCCATAGCTGCGAAAGCTCGGCGTTGGCACCAAAGAACACGTAGCTCGCGTAGATGATGACGTTGGGCAGGACGGACGCAAAGAAGAACAGGTTAACGAACCAGTAGCTAAATGCCGTCAGGAACGCCCAGCGACCACCCATCGAGGTCTTAACCCATGCGTACACGCCAGACTCGGAGTCCTTGTTGAGGCCGACGAACTCGGCGGTAACCAGGGTATAGGGGACAAAGTACAAAAGCGTGGCGAAGAAGAACGACGGCGCAGCTGCCAAGCCGATGGCCGCGTTGTTGTTGATGATGTTCTTGATACCGAACACGGCGGCGACCGTCATGCCCAGCAGAGCGAACGAACCAATCGTTCCTCGTTTTTCAGAGCTCATAAGCCCTCCCAATCATCTGTTAAATGTCATCTAAAACCGTCCGAGCTGCAAGTGCAAACACGGACGGCGCACCTGCTAAGGGGAATGGGGAAAAGGGAGTCAACAAAGCCATCCCCCTTAACGGCGCGAAGCAAACGTCCAGGCGGACGAATACTACTTGTTGGGGAAGGAATAACCTTCGACCGTCACGTGCAGTACCACGACGCGGGGATCCGAAGCCTCGGCGATAACACGGTAAGCCTCGTTGATCTCGACGACGGCAACGCCGCCGGCGGGAATCGTCACGGTCTCCCCCGCCCCCTCAAAGCGCTCGCGATCATCGATATCGCTGTAAGCGCGGGTGCAGGTGAGGCCTGCCTTGGGGGCAACCTCGACGGTCAGGTCGCCGTCGAGCGGAGCGAGCACGGCATGGTAGCGACGGTGACCGACCAGGTCGGCGGTTGCGGCCTCGCGGGCATAGACCCACCAGTACACCAACGAGTCGCCGATGGAGTAAGCCACGTCGTGCTGTAGGTCGGCAACGCCATCGAGCGCCTGGCCGGTGCGCATCCACTTCTTGACGGACTTCATCTGAGCATCGAAGTCGGCACGCGAGTTAAAGACATGCATGGCTTATGCCTCCTTAATGGGTGCCAGCGCCTGAGCCAGATCGGCAGACGTCAGCGGTCGCAGGGACACCTCAAAGCTGAAGCTCTCAAAACGGGTGCGATAGGAATCGAGCACCTCGGAACCCCAAGAGTTCGAGCCAAGGCCGAGCAACTGGTCGTTGATGTTGACCGTGACCGTGTCGCCCGGAACAAGGTCGTAGACGTGCTTGGCGTTATCGATGGCCTCGCAGCTATAGGGCCATGCCGAGAACGAGAACGGGTTGGAAGCGGCGTCGCTCGGACGTGTCACGACCAGACCGTCACCGTGGCTAGAGCGCAGGGCAACCCAGCGGGTACCCTCGCGGTTGGCACAGTCCTGAGGCATAACGTAGGGCGTAAACATGTCGTCGACTGTGGTGCGGTAATGACCGACCGGGTTGGCGCGCAGCGAGTCCGGATAGTTCTCGCCCGGGCCGTGGCCATACCACTCGACGGCACGATCGCAACCGGGGACTTCGAAGGAGATGCCGATGCGCGGGATGATATCCGAGTAATCGCCATAGGGCTCGCCGGAAACCTTGAGGTCGACACGACCGCTCGGAAGCACGGTGTAGACGAGCTCGACGCGCATGCCGAACGCGCGGACGGGAGGAGCGATACGCTGGCTCACGGTCACGACGACCGCATTGCCATCCTGCTTCCAAGAAACCTTGCGGGTAGACGTCTGCATCACATCGATGAAGTTGTCCTTCCACAGTGAGTCATACTCCTGCGCATGGTTATCGACGAGCGGATGCCAAAAACCAACCTGGGGACCAGAGGCCATGACGTCGCGGCCGGATGCCTTCCACTCGCTCACGGTACCGTTGACCTTGCTGAAGGTCAGCTCACCGTTGAGGGAGTGAATGCGGATTTCCTGCTCGGTCTCCTCGACCGTAAGCTCAGGACGAGTGGGAGCCGCGATGGCTGGCGCCGGATGGTTGGCGATGGCAAACTGGCTTGCACCCAGTTGGAACATCGGCTCGCACCAGACGTGAGCGGCCATGGTGTAGGCGTGCACGGTCAGCAGGGTCTCCCCCACTGCGGCCTCGCGAATCACCAGCGGCAGCTGGACGGACTCGCCGGGGGCAACCGCACCGGGCATGAGCGTCTTGCGGCACACAACGTCGCCGTCCACCAGGGTCTCGGCCGACAGGCAGACATCCTCGAGGGTGGTAAACCAACGCTTGTTGGTGACGGTCAGCTCGCCTGCCTCGGCGTCATAAGCCATGCGAACCGGGCAGATGACCTGGCCATACTCAGTGAGGCCCGGACTCGGCTGCTGCCAGGGGAACACCATGCCATCGATGCAGAAGTTGCTGTTGTTGGGGTAATCGCCGTTGTCGCCACCATACATATCGTAGGCAACGCCGTCCTCGGTCACAGCAGCCAAACCGTGGTCGCACCATTCCCAGATAAACTGGCCTTGGATGCAATCCCAGCGATCGAAGACCTCCTGGTACTCGGACAGGCCTCCGGGGCCATTGCCCATGGAGTGACCGTACTCGCAGTTGATGCGCGGCTTGGGGAACGGATGCTCGCCAAAGTCGTTCATCTGCGACACACGGGAGTACATGGTGGAAATGACGTCGACGGTATCGGCGTTGCGGTCCTCCTCGTAATGGACCGGGCGACCATCGAGCTCGTGAGCCTTGGCGTACATCGCGCGGATGTTGCAGCCATAGCCGCTCTCGTTGCCCATCGACCACATAATGATGCAGGCGTGGTTGCGCTCCTGCATCACCAGGCGCTCGATGCGGTCGACGTAGGCCGGCTCCCATGCCGGGTCGTCAGTGACCAGGGCGATATTGCCGATATTCTCGAAGCCGTGGCTCTCCATATCGGTCTCGGCGACCAGCATGATGCCATACTCGTCGCACAGCTCGTAAAAGCGCGGGTCGTTGGCGTAATGGGACGTGCGCACCGCGTTGATGTTGTGCTGCTTCATGAGCTCCAGGTCGCGGCGCATGCGATCGAGGCCCACGGCGCGGCCCTTGTGATCGTCGTGATCGTGGCGGTTGACGCCATGCATCTTAAAGTAAGTGCCGTTGAGGTAGATATGATTGCCCTCGACCGTCACCTCGGCAAGACCCTGGCGATGCGGGACGTACTCGCTGACCTGGTCACCGTCGTAGACCTCAAACGTAAGGTCATAGAGGAAGGGGTCCTCGGGATTCCAGAAGTGGGCATCGGTCACGCTGCACTCGGCATGGCCGTCGACGCACTCGCCCGTAGCCACCACGTTCTCGCCATCGCTGAGCGTAAACACGACGCGGGAAGCGCCCTCGGCCACCGTATCGAGCGTAATCAGAGCGGCATCGCCCTCGCGGTGCGTGCGGAACCTAAAGTCGACCAGGTGTGCGGCGGGACGCTGCATAAGGTACACATCGCGGAAGATGCCCGATGCCCACCACATGTCTTGGTCCTCGATATAGCTACCATCGCTGTACTGCAGAACCTTGACCGCAAACAGGTTGTCGCCCTCGACAAGCGCGTCGGTCACGTCGAACTCGGCAGACAGGCGCGAGCCCTTGGTCATGCCGATAAACTTGCCGTTGACGTACAGCTCGCCATAGCTCTCGATGCCGTCAAAGCGAATGATCTCGCGAGCGCCGGCAGGCACGGCGGGAAGATTGACGATGCGCTGGTACACGCCCGTGGGATCGTCAGAGGGAACGAACGGCTGATCCACCGGGAACGGGAAACCCTCGTCGGTGTAGGCAAGGTTGCCATAACCATCCACCTGCCACAGGTGCGGAACCTCCACGTGATCCCACTCGGGCTCGTACGTGGAAAGCTCCTCGTTAGAGACGGCAGCAGGCCCCCCAAAGAGGCGGAACTGCCACGAGCCGGACAGCTGGACAAACCCGCGCGACAGCTCGCGGCTGTACGTAGCGGCGAGATCGGCGGTCTCGTAACCCATGAAGTACGCATGGGGTGCCAGGCGGTTCCTGTGGGTGAGCGCTTGGTTTTCCCAATCGTTAATGGCGTCCATGGTGATGCTCCTTCGTCATCGTAGTGATTCTTGTGCAACCGGTTGTCCTTATCTTACGGTCGATGCAAAAAACTGTGCAACCGGTTGTCCGCTGAACGGTCGATTTGGTCGGGTTAACGGTGCAACCGGTTGTACAACCGGGACACTTATGTCACCCTGAGTATCGACACTCAGCGCAAGACATCGTTCTTAAGCTCGTAGGCAACCACCACGCCCGCTGATATCTCACCCACACGAGACGTATTCGATTGTGGCTTGGTTGCAAAACGACACCGGTCACCGGATACCATGAACGCTGTTCAGGCGCACTATAGTAAGCTGTATCCGCACCAACCCGTATCAGCGACAACATCGACCGCATTCTCCAGGAGACGCCATGACCCAACCAGTTCGCACCGCACCTACGCTTGCCGAGGTTGCCGCAGCTGCCGGCGTGTCGCGCTCCACGGCATCGCGCGCTCTCAACGATTCGCCCCGCATTAGCGAGGAAACCAAAAAGCGCGTCCGCGCGGCGGCCAAGGAAGTCAATTTTGTCCCCAACGCTCGTGGCCGAGCGCTCGCTGTCGGGCGCACGGAAATCATCGCCGTGCTCGTGACCGAGCCCCTAAGTGAACTCTTCAGCAACCCCACCTATAGCGAGTTTTTGAGCGGCATTACCGAGGAACTGTCGGAGTCGTCCTATCTGCCCGTTATCTTGCAGGCGTCTTCTACGCATGAGCGCAACCGCGCACGCGAGCACTTTGAGCGCCGCTCGTTCGACGCCGTGATCGACGTCTCCCCCTACAAGGGCAGCGAGCTGCTCGAGGTGCTGCGCGAGCTGGGCGTACCCACCGTGTTGTGCGGCCAGCTCGAGGGCCACCCCTATCGCGATGTGTTCTCGACAGTCTACTCTGACGACGAAGAGGGCGGACACTTTGCGGCACTCGCCATGAAGGAACGCGGGCGCAAAGATATCGTCGCCGTGTTGGGACCGCAAGACAACCCCGCTGTTGTCGACCGCCTGCGCGGCTACCGTGCCGTCTTGGGCGAAGACCTCCCAGACGCAAACGTTATCTATACCGGCTGGAACAACGGAGACGGCTATCAGGCCATGCACCAGATCCTCGCGCGCGAGATTGCTTTCGATGGCGTGCTCTGCGGATCGGACCGTATCGCGGCTGGCGTCATCACCGCGCTCAACGAGGCAGGCCTATCCGTTCCTGCGGACGTTTCTGTCGTCGGCTTCGACGATCACGAGATTGCGGCGCGCTGTGTCCCCGCGCTCACGACCGTCCGTCAGCCCCTGCGCGAAGAAGGCCACATGGCCGCCAACATTGCGCTCGACATGATCAAGGGTGCCGAGCCCACCACCTCCGTGATGCACATGCAGCTGATCCAGAGAGACTCGCTATAAAAAAACTGGGGCAGTCTTTCCGCCAGACAATTGTTGCGGAAAGACTGCCCCGTTTTGAGCGCTCATTCTGGGGTACAGTTTCCGTTAGACGGCTCAACCGGAAACTGTGCCCCATTATTTTGCCGAATTCTGGGTCGCGCTTTCCCAGAGGACCCCCTTTGGGAAAGCGTGACCCGTTCTGGACACAGATTCCGGGACGCACTTTCCGCGACGCCCGGTCATCCCAGGCCCTCACAATCTCGGCGCATAAAAAACGAGGAAAAGCACACGTCCTTCCCTCGTTGCAAGCAATATGTAGCCGCTCGCCTACATCAGGCGCAGGCTGACGTCCTTGAGCTGGGCGCCGCTAACGGCACTCGGGGCGCCCGACATAAGGTCGGAGCCGCTGGCCGTCTTGGGGAACGCCATGACGTCGCGGATGGAGTCGGAACCGGTGAGCAGCATGCACACGCGGTCCAGGCCCAGAGCGAAACCGCCCATCGGGGGCGCACCAAACTTGAGGGCCTCCATGAGGAAGCCGAACTGAGACTCGGCGCGCTCCTCGGTAAAGCCCAGGAGCTTGAGCATGGACATCTGCATCTCGGCGTTGTGGATACGCATACCGCCGCCACCGGCCTCAAAGCCGTCCATGACAAAGTCGTAGGTGCAAGAACCTGCTGCCAACGGGTCGGCCTCGATCTTGGCGATGTCGGTCTCGGTCGGCAGAGTGAACGGCTGGTGCTCGGCTGCATAGGCCTTGCGGTCCTCGTCCCAGTGGAACAGCGGGAAGTTGACAACCCACAGGAAGTCGTGGCCCTCGCGCTTGATCTCGAGTGCGTTGGCCATGTGAGAACGCATGCCACCCAGGATCTCGTCAGAGAGCAAACGCGGGCCGGCGGCGAACATCACAAGATCGCCGGGCTCGACGTCCATGCGCTCGCGCAGAGCCGCCATCTCCTCGTCCGAGAAGAACTTGACGATGGGGCTGTTGATGGAGCCGTCCTCACGGAAGGCGATCCAGGCCAGGCCCTTGGCGCCAAACGTGGAGGCCACGCCGGCGAGCTTATCGATCTTGGCACGTGCCCAGGCACCGGCACCCTTGGCGTTGATGGCCTTGACGACAGAGCCCTCCTCGTTTGCGGCAGTCGCGAAGACCTTGAACTTGGAGTTGGCAAAGATGTCGGTCAGGTCGACCAGGTGCATGCCATAGCGGGTATCGGGCTTGTCGGAGCCATAGGTGTCCATGGCCTCCCAATAGTCCATGCGACGCAGCGGCGTGGGCATCTCGACACCCATGCGGCCGAAGGCATCGGCCAGGACCTCCTCGAGCGCGCTCATGACGTCGTTCTGGTCCACGAAGGACATCTCGATATCGACCTGGGTGAACTCGGGCTGACGGTCGGCGCGCAGGTCCTCGTCGCGGAAGCACTTGGCAACCTGGTAGTAGCGCTCGACGCCACCGACCATAAGCAGCTGCTTCAGAAGCTGCGGGGACTGCGGCAGGGCGTAGAAGTTGCCCGGCTGAATACGGCTGGGAACAATGAAGTCGCGAGCGCCCTCGGGCGTGGACTTAAACAGGGAGGGCGTCTCGACCTCCATGAACTCACGGTTGTGCAGCGCCTCGCGAATGGCAAAGGTAAAGTCGGAACGCAGCTTGAGGTTGGCCATCATCTCGGGACGACGAAGGTCCAGATAGCGATAACGCAGACGGGTGTCCTCGCTGGTCTCGATGCCGTCCTCGATCTGGAACGGCGGGGTGACGGACGTGTTGAGCACCTCGGCGTGGTCGGTCAGGACCTCAATCTCGCCGGTCGCGAGCTTAGTGTTGGTGGTCTCCTCGCCACGGGCGCGCACGACGCCGTGAATCTTGATGGGCCACTCGGGACGCATGGTCTCGGCGATCTTAAAGGCATCGCCGTCGGAGTGCTCGGGGTCGAAGGTGAGCTGCGTGACGCCCTCGCGGTCACGAAGGTCGCAGAAAATAAGGCCGCCGTGGTCACGGCGACGGCTCACCCAACCGGTGAGGGTGACCTCTTCGCCCACGTTCTCGCGGCGAAGCTCGCCGCAGGTACGGGTGTGCATGGAATGCTCGTCGATGGGACGGGTCTGGCTCATACCAGTGATCCTCCTTTATGGATCTGTGCCGCCCCGTGTCGTTCCGGGCGGCGTCGTACAGATTTGCCCAGCCTGCGTAAACCGCGCAGCCAGACATGGCGTTCTATCTTATCGCACCTGTGTCGATGTGCCGCGGAAAAGCGGCTCCTGCCCAAAGACTTGACGGAGACGAAACAATTGACGCACCGCAGCCGTCGCCAAGGCGCGCCACGTGCGACAATGTGCCCCAATACAACTGCACTCGGAAAGGCCCCTCATGACCGCACGCCTCATCGTTATGGATATCGACTCCACGCTCATCAACCAGGAGGTCATCGACCTGTTGGGCGAGGAGGCCGGCGTAGGCGAGCAAGTGGCGAAGATCACTGAGCGCGCCATGCGCGGCGAACTGGACTTTAAGCAGGCGCTCGAGGAGCGCGTGGGGCTGCTTGCCGGCTTGGACGAGAGTGTGTTCGAGCGTACCTTTGAGCGCGTGACGTTTACCCCCGGCGCGCTGGAGCTTGTGCGCTCGGCACACAGCAAGGGCTGGAAGGTCGGCGTGGTAAGCGGTGGCTTCCACGAGGTCGCCGATAAGATCGTGGCCGCCGCGGGCATCGACTTTTGCCTCGCTAACCGCCTGGAGGTCGTGGACGGCAAGCTCACCGGTAAGCTGGCGGCAGACATCGTGACCAAGGAATCCAAGCTCATCCAGCTGCTGGATTGGGCGGTTGAGTGCGGTGTCGACATGGCACACACCGTCGCGATCGGCGACGGCGCCAACGACATCCCCATGATTCAGGCCGCGGGCACGGGCATCGCGTTTTGTGCTAAGCCCAAGACGCGCGAAGCCGCCCCGTTTGCCATCGACGAGCGCAACCTGATGCTCGCCATGGACATCATCCTGCGCGACTAGTCAGTTTGCCTCACAACTTCATCTAATCTGACATGTCAGATTTCCGAACAATTATGCTCTAATGTTCGGAAACAACCCTTCGCGTGCTAAACTTTTCTGCGTCGAAGGGAACTTATATGGACAAACGAGATCTTGAGCAATTGCTAAGTGACGTGGCAGACGGATGCGTTGCACCGGCCGATGCCCTCACGCGCATCCAGACGGCGCCAACCGCCGACCTGGGCTTTGCACAGCTCGATCTTTCGCGCGGCGTGCGACAGGGAGCCGGCGAGGTTGTCTACGGTGCCGGTAAAACCGCCGAGCAAATTGCCGCCATTATCAAAGCATTACTTGATGCCGGCCAGGAGCGCATCCTGGTCACACGCTTGGATGCCGAAAAAGCCGCGCGCACCGCTGAGCTTCTCGGCAACGACATCGACCTGGGATATGTCCCGGACGCGCAGCTCGCCCTCGTGGGCGGCAAGCCCTCCCCCACCGGCAACGGACGCGTCGTCGTCGCCTGCGCCGGAACGAGCGACCTGCCCGTCGCCGAGGAAGCCGCGTTGACGGCCGAGTTCTATGGCAACGAGGTCGACCGCCTCTACGACGTAGGCGTCGCCGGCCTGCACCGCCTGCTCGTGCATGCCGAGGAACTTGCACAGGCGCAGGTGATCATTGCCGTCGCCGGCATGGAGGGCGCGTTGGCGAGCGTTATCGGCGGCTTGGTGAGCTGTCCGGTCATCGCCGTTCCCACCAGCGTGGGCTACGGCGCAAGCTTTGGCGGCGTAGCCGCGCTGCTCGCCATGCTCAACTCCTGTGCCAGCGGCGTTTCGGTCGTCAATATCGACAACGGCTTTGGTGCCGCCTACCAGGCAAGTCTTATCAATCATCTGAGCGCCGGCACACCCCGCGCCCGTTAAGGAGCATTCCATGTCCAACCATCAGCACACGCTTATCATCGACGGAACCTCGGGCATCAGCGGCGATATGACCGTCGCGGCTCTGCTCGACCTGGGCGCCAGCAAGGAGCACCTGCGCGAACAGCTCGCCACGCTGCCGGTCGACGGCTTTGAGATTGCCGTGACGCGCGTAAACAAGCATGGCATCGACGCTTGCGATTTCGACGTCCAGCTTGCAGAGGCGCTCGAGAACCACGATCACGATATGGCCTGGCTCTACGGCAACGAAGCAGCTGCCGAGCACACGCACGAGCACGAGCACGAGCACCACCATCATGACCATGGCGGGCACGAGCATGACCATGAGGCCCACGGCCATGGTCACGAGGGTCACCATCACGCCCACCACCATCACCATCGTTCTTTGGCGGACGTCACCGCCATCATCGACGGCTCGCAGCTAAGCGATGGCGCTAAGCGTCGTGCGCTCGCCATCTTTACCGCGCTCGCCGCCGCCGAGGCCAAGGCTCACGGCAAAACGCCCGAGACCGTCATGTTCCACGAGGTGGGCGCCGTCGATTCCATCGTCGACGTCTGCTCTGTCGCCATCTGTCTCGATGACCTGGGCATCGAAGATATTGTCGTCGAGTCGCTCTCCGAGGGCCACGGCACCATCCACTGTGCCCACGGCCTTATGCCCATTCCCGTCCCCGCTGTTGTCAATCTGTGCCAGGCAGGCAATATCGCCCTCACGCCCGCACCGGTCGCCGGCGAGCTCGTGACGCCCACGGGCGCCGCCATCGTCACCGCGCTGCGTACGTCCGACCAACTGCCCTCACGCTACCACATCGAAGCCGTCGGCTACGGCGCCGGCAAGCGCCCCTACGAGGGTTACTCCGGCACGCTCCGTTGTCTGCTCGTTCACGTGGATGCATAGCCATGGATGCCCGCAAAGAAAAAAGCCGCGCTGCCATCGTTGCGGCGTTCTCCGAGCTGCTACGCGAAGAGGACTACGGCAAGATTACCGTCGGCGACATCATCGCACGCGCTCACGTAGGCCGCGCGACATTCTACGGCCTCTTTAAGAGCAAAGATGACCTGCTCGCTGAGCTCGTGTGCGATATCTGCACCCATGCCCTCGACGATGACGGTACGCCCCTCGACGACCCACTCGTGCAGGTCGAGCATATCCTCAACAACCTCTGGGAGCGCCGCCAGGGCGTTCGAGCCCTCGTAGCCGGCGCCGGCTCACGCGTCTTCGCCGACTGCTTACGCAAGACCATCATGTCACGAGCAGCCGAAACCGTCCCCGCCGACCCCGCAGGCCCCGCCGGCACCATGGACCGCAGCTTCTTACTGCACCACATAGCCTCAAGCTTCGTAGCCACCGTCCAATGGTGGGCCTGGCACAACTTCCAAGCAAACAAAGCCGACGTAGCCAAAGACTACCTATCAGCCATAAAGCCTCTCTTCAGCTAAGTAAGAAGCTCATCCCAAAGCATCGCCCCAACCCAGGGCGCCACGCATCCCAAAGTGCCACTCGCGCTTCAATGCCCCCAACAGCAACAAGCCCCTCCCATCCAAATTCAGATATATATGTTGGGTTGCTTGTACGAACGCAACAAAGACCCCGCAGCTGACCGCATGGGGTAACTTCCCAGCGCATTCCGCAGGACGCAAAAAGGCTCGCCGCACGAAGTGCGCAGCGAGCCTTTTTGCATGTCCGAGGACGCGCTGGGAAGTTACCCCATGCGGTCAGCGGACAACTATGTAGCCTCAGACTAGAACATGCCCAAGAAACCGTGCACAAACAGTGCGGCCAGAGCGGCACCGACAAACGGAGCAATGCCAGGAACGAGCAGGCCGTACTTCCAGTTGTTGTCAGCCTTGTTCTTGATCGGCAGCACCTGATAGGCCATGCGAGGACCAAGGTCACGAGCCTGGTTCATGGCGAAGCCGGTGATGCCGCCCATGCCCATGCCAACGGCCCAAACGATCAGGCCGACGCAGATGGCGAGCATTAAAACGTTCTCGCCAGCACGGTTAGCAGCAGCAAGGATGGCGCTGATGAACACGAAGGTGCAGATAGCCTCGCAGAAGAAGTTACGGGCATAGTTGGTGCCCTCGGTGGTGGGGTTAGTCGAGAAGATGTTGCGCTGGGCAATGGGATCGACGACGCCCTCGGAAGCCTTGAACTCATCGGCATACATAAGCCAAGCGATTACGGCGCCCACAAAGCCGCCGAGCATATCGGCAATCATGAAGGGGATGCAGCTGCTCCACGGCACCAGGCCTACGATGCACTGGGCAAGCACCATGGCGGGGTTCATGCACACGGCGCCGCCAAAGACAAACAGGCAGACCGAGATGCCAAAAGACCAGGTGGTGATGGCAAACATGTGACCGGAGCCCTGATACTTGGTGCCCTTGAGCACGGTATCGCAGTGCACGCCCACGCCAAAGATGATCATGAGGGCCGTTGCGCCGAATTCGCAGAGGAGTTTGGTAAGCATAAAACCTTATCTTTCTTGTCGGTTATAAACGATTCGTTTAGGCCGCGTACTAGTGCTGAGCGACGACAACGCCCAGGCCATCGGGAATGACGGCCACCTTGGCATCGGCACCCTTCATCTCAAAGGCGAGCTTGAGCGCCTCCTCGAGGGTGTTGACCGGCGTCATGTGCATATCCTTGATCATCTGGTGATCGCACAGATCGGTGACCATGATCACAGGGTGATGTGCCAGGATGCGGGCAAAGATCTGGCTCGTCCACTGGTCGGGCAGGGTCTCGTCCTTAGGACGGTCGATGCAGGCCCGCTCCAACTCTGCCGGATCATTGTCGGCGATGTTGTGATAGAAGCCCTCGCCACCGTGACCGTCGGCACAGCCGGCGACGTCGATGATTACACCGCCCTCGGGAAGCGTAGCCTCGGCAGAGCACATGCCCTTCACGGCCTGGTAGATGTTCTGGTCGAGCGGGTAGCCGCCGTTGGTGGTGATGGCAATCTCACACTCAACGGGCTCAACGCCGGCAAGGCTCTTCACGAACTCACAGCCGGCCTCGTGCGCCTTGTGAATGTCGCCGGCAAAGGAGCCGATGACCTCGTGCTTGCCGTTGAGCACCACGTTAAGCACAAAGGCAAGGTGAGCCATCTCGGCGGCAGCAAACATGTCCTCGCTCACGTGGTTGTGGCACAGGTTGCCGGCACGCGAATGGGAATCGTTCACAAACTGACCGTTGTGGTTGTACATGATGGTCTTGTAGCTGGCGATGCCAGGCAGGACGGACTTGCGGCTACCAGAGAAACCGGCAAAGAAGTGCGGCTCAATAAAGCCCTCGGCAAGCAGCAGATCGCAATCGGCGGCAATCTTGTTGATGATGCATTCGCCGCCAGAAGGCAGGGTGCCGATCTTTTTCATCATGCTGTCGTCAGTCGCGACGTGCATAACGATTTCCTCGTTGGCAACGATCTCCTCGCCATACTTGTTGACGAGCTCCTCGTGCGTCGACGGACGATGCATACCCGTAGCAACCAGAATGCGAACGCGCGCCTCGGGCGCAGCGGAATGGATGTGATGCAGCAGAATAGGCATCGTCACACGCGAGGGAACGGGGCGCGTATGATCGGAGCTAATGATGACGATATCCTTCTTGCCAGCACAAAGCTCCTCGAGCGAAGGCGAGCCATAAGGGTTGGCAAGCGACTCCTCTACCAGCTCTTCCTGCGATTTCGTGGTCTTAAACTCGTTTTGATGACCTTCCATCACACCCGCGAAGTTCTTATCCTCGAGCTCCAGATGCAACGTCTTGTGGTCAAACGGCAGTTCACATTCAAACAATGACGAGCGCCCTCTTCCTTTCAACTGACACACTAGATAAACCGTTGGAAGGATACGCCGCTCACCGAAAAACACCACCGTCCACCGACTCATTAACACAACGTTCATATTTGACCCACAACAAAACGGCCGCGACCCCAAACGGGACCGCGGCCGCAACAGTCATAAGGCGAGAAGCGCGCCATCTTTCCCCAGCCAGTAATCCGCCGAAGACCGGACATCGCAGGGCCCGCCATCAGTTTACTTTTAGGCACACTCCGCAGGACGCAAGAAGCCCTCGCCGCACAAAGTGCGCAGCGAGGGCTTCTTGCATGTCCGAGGACGTGCCTAAAAGTAAGCTGATGGCGGGCCCGGACGACTACAGGGCTATCGATTACCCCGTGTTCTGCAATCCTGCCGAGACGCCGGTCACAGTCGAAAGAATCAGGCTCATGTACTCGGCCTTCTTCTCCTCGGCCATCTCGTCCTGGTTCATACGCACCTCGCGAAGGGCGCGGACCTGGGCGATGGACAGAGCGTCGACGTAGGGGTTGCGCACGCGAACGGCACAGCCGAGCACGCGACGACGCTGCAGCGGCCACTCGTCACCGACGATGGCAAGGACCCACTTACGGGTGAGCTGCATCTCGGTAAAGACCTTCTCGGACAGATCCTGGCGATCGCCCAGGTGCAGATACATCTTGGCGATACGCTGATCGGTCTTAGCAATCGACATCTCGATGTTGTCGATAAAGGTGCGGAAGAACGGCCACTCCTGGTAGGCAGCCTTGAGCTGGTCAAGATCGCCCAGCTGCTCGCAGGCGGTGCCCAGGCCGTACCAAGCGGCCAGGTTAATGCGCGCCTGGCTCCAGCTGAAGATCCACGGAATGGTACGCAGGTCATCGAGCGACTTGGCGCCCAGGCCGCGCTTGGCCGGACGCGAGCCGATCGGCAGCAAGCCAACCTCGGTCAGCGGCGTCACGGTCGAGAACCACGGTGTAAAGTCCTCGGTGTTCAGCAGGTCCAGATAGCGCTCGTGGCTTGCGGCGTTGAGCTTCTCGGCCATATCCCAGAACTTCTGCGTGGTCTCAGTGTTGGTCTTCTCGACACTCGGGGCCGACTGCAAAAGCGTTGCGGCGGCAACGGACTCAACATGACGCTGAGCCAGCGTGCGGTTGCCGTAACGGGCAAAGATGACCTCGCCCTGCTCGGTGAGCTTAAAGAAGCAGTTGACCGAACCCTTGGGCTGCGCCAGCACGGCCTTGTTGGCCGGGCCGCCGCCACGGCCCACGGCACCGCCGCGACCGTGCATGAGCACCAGGTCGATATCGTTCTTCTCGGCCCACTTGGCGATGCGCTCCTGCGCGGAGTGCAGTGCGAGCATGGCCGTGGTAGGACCGGCATCCTTGGAGGAGTCGGAATAGCCCAGCATGACCTCCATGCGGCGGTTGGTCTGGGCAAGGCGCTTTTGCACCACGGGCAGCGTAAGCATCTGGTCGAGCACGTCGACGCAGCCCTCGAGGTCCTCGAGCTGCTCGAACAGCGGGATTACGTCGAGCTCGGGGACATCCTCCTCG
>URJD01000021.1 GCA_900548075.1 uncultured Collinsella sp. | reverse complement strand
TCGTCGATCTTGACGCCCTTATTGGCCTCGAAGCTATTGACCACGTAAACACCCGTGCGATTGCCGTCGGCATCGGTTTTGACGTATACGACCTGGTTTTTCTTATATCCCGGCGTGCTGTTATCGGAGCCCGTCGCCATCTGCTCACTCGTAGCCGAGGCAGCGCTCGTCGACCCTACGCCGTCGGCGAACACAACGGCACCGGGAACGGTAAGGGCCACGGTCAGACCGGCGGCAAGAGCGAGCGCAGCGATGCGCTTATGGGGACGACGTACAAGATCGCGTTGGGCTTTGAGCTCTTTCGAAGCGGTATCAGTGGTATGGGTATGCATTGCGGTATTCCTTCCAACTGCTTTGTAAAACGTTACTGAGCGGAGCCGTCCGCAGCCGATGCCTCGGTGGTATCCGAAACCGGATCCTGGGCATCCTTGGGCAAAAAATGAGCTTTGAGCGTGGTCTTGCCGATGAGGCCATCGAGCACATACAGGAAACCCGGCAGCGCAAAGAGTACGGCGACTAGGGAGATGCTAACGCCGACGCCCAGGAACCAGCCGATCTGCTTGAGCACGCCGTGGCTCGAGATCGCATGGATCAGGAAGCCACTGATCAGCAGAACCGATCCAGAGGTCAAAACAGGAATCGTGCAAGCTTCCATGGTCTCGAGTAGCGCTTCGCGCTTATGCATGGTCACGCGGTTCTCACGATAGCGGTCAGCAATCAGGATGCCGTAGTCGACGGCAACGCCCAGCTGGATGGAGCTCACAATTAAGTAGGCGAGGAAGAACTCGTGCATACCGGTGTAGAGCGGTGCAGCAAAGTTGATCCAGATCGAGGTCTCAATCACGAGCACCAAGATGATCGGCAGGCTCAGCGACTTGGTGGCCAGCAGCAAGACCGCGAACACGGCCACGACGGCGATGAGGTCGACCTTGCCCTTATCGACGGTGATGGTGTCCTTAAGGTCGGTGGTGCTCACGCCCTCGCCGGCGAGCATTGCCTTACCCGGATAATGTTTGTCCGCGATACAACGAATCTTCTTGACCAGCTTAAATGTACTCGGACCCTCGTAGGGCGCGGTAACCGTGAGCACCAAACGGCTGTAGTGCTCTCCCTCCACCAGATCGAGCGTGTCCTTTTCGGCCATGCCCGTGGGGATATAGGGACTCGCAACGTCAACATAGCTCTGGATGGACTTGACCTCGGGGAGCGCCTTGAGCTCATTGGAGAGTGCCTGCTCCTCGCTCACCTCTCCACGGGGAACGAGCACAACGTAGGTATCGGAGTTGCCAAAGACCTCCTTGACCTTGTCCATATCCTGACCAAGCCGCGTATCCGAACCAAAAATGTGCGAAGTGCCGTAGTAGTACGTGATATCGCTGGAGGTCGATGCCACACGCGCAGGGTAAACCACGGCGAGGATCACGACGGCAGCGGGGATACAGACCTTGAGCACCAGACGGGCGAACTTACCCAGCGGCGGGACAAAGGGCCTGTGCTGCGATTTTTGCACAAAGCCATCGAACTGAACGAACATCGAAGGAACAAAGGTAAAGACCGATACCAGGCTGATGGCGATACCCTTTGCAAGGGCAAGACCAAGGTCGGGGCCGATCTTAAACTGCATGGCGGCAAGCGCGATAAAGCCGATGCAGACCGTGCAACCGCTCGAAAACACGGCGACCGAGGACAGGCAGCACGACTGCACCATGTCTTCGGCAACGCTGCCGTGGCGGCCACGCTCCTCGTTAAAGCGGTGCAGCAAAAAGACCGAGAAGTCCAGCGCGATGGCAACCTGCAAAATGGAGCCCGCAGAGTTGGTGACAAAGCTAATCTCGCCAAAGATGAGGTTGGTGCCCCAGTTGATAAACACCGAGACGCCCAGGCCCAGCAGTACCAGGATGGGTTCGGCCCAGCTGGTAGTCGTGATGACCAGAATCACGAAGATAATCGCTATGACAGCGACCGTGATAATGCTGATCTGCTGCTCGGTCGATGTGGTGGCGAGCGCGTTAGACATGGCCGAGCCCGTAATGGCGCCCTCGTCGCCCACGATATCTCGGATAGCGTCGGTTGCCTCGATCTCCTTTTCGGAATTAACCGTCACCGTAAACAGGGCGTTGTTCTTTTTGTAATAGGTCTCAACGGTGTCTTTGTCTTGCGTGGCAAGCGGCTGATCGATATCTGCCGCGTCGTCAAGCCATAGGACCTCCTCGACGCCGTCGACCTTTTTGATTTTGTCCTTGTATTTGAGCGCCTGAGCGATCGAGACATTGGGCACCATAACGCGACAGTTGGGAATGTCGCCCTCAAACTCATCACCCATGGTATTCAGAGCGACGGTCGACGCCGCTTCGTCGGGCAGATAGCTCGTAATGTCGTAGTTAACGCCTACAAACTGGCGCAGGAACAGGCATACCAGTGCTGCCACCGCATAGAACGCGATGATGGGTTTGCGGTGCTTCACGACCCATCGAAATAGCTTCTCTTTCAACCTCAATCCTCCATAACGCTCAGCCTATGTTTTGTTCTTTGTTATATTCCACATTTGATAGTTATACAACATGTGTAGGATAAAGGCGCCATAAAGATATGCGATTGACGCGGTCCCGGAGCCAAAACAGCCGCTGCAGAAGCAGTTCGGAAAGTGCATCCCGTTTTGGAGCCAGATTCCGGGATGCAGTTTCCGCTTGGGGCCCCGTTGGGAAAGCGCGTCCCGTTCTAAAGTCGAATTGTGGGATGCGCTTTCCGATCGGCAGCCCTCGCTCGGCAAACAAAAGGCCCCGGCTCGCACGGAAGCCGGGGCCAAAAGCGCAGCATATGCAGTTGATGGTGAGCGCGAACAGCCCATCGGCAATGGCTGTCCGCGCCCTACCCTACCCGCGGTGACGAGCGCGGCTGTAGGGCGTATCCACCATGGGCAGATCCGGACGCAGCTTGCCGTCAAACGCGCGGTAGGCGTTCTGCACGGCGGGCGCCGTGGGGATCGTTGCGATCTCGCCGATGCCCTTACCGCCGTATGCCACGGGCAGCAGCTCGTCCTTCTCCACGTAGATGGCGTGGATATCCGGAATCTCGGGCGCACGGAACAGCCCGAGCGTGCCGTACCTTGCCTGGGGCACGCAGTCCTTGAGCGGCCAGTCCTCGGTAAGCGCATAGCCCATACCCATGAGTACGCCACCTTCGATCTGACCCTGGATGGAGATGGGGTTGACCACCTTGCCGGAATCGTGCGCGGCATAGACCTCGCTCACGCGGCCGTCGTCGTCCAAAATAACCACATGCGTGGCAAAGCCGTAGCAGATGTGGCTCTTGGGGTTGGGAACATCCGCACCCAGCTTGTCGGTCGGCTCCAGGTACACGTAGCCAAACTCGCATCCCTCGAGTGCCTTGATGGCGGCCGCGGGATCCTGAGGATGCATACCCTGGCCGGCGACGAGCTCCTGCGTGTGTAGCTGATAGGCGTGACCGTCGTAGTACTCGATCTTGACGCCGTCGCCATGTGCATTCACGGGAGCGGCGGGCGCAGACTTGCCGGCCTCGATGTCAAGCATGGCATCGCGCAGCAGGAAGGCGGCACCGCGCACGGCCTCGCCGGTCACGACCGTCTGACGCGAACCAGACGTGGTGCCGGAATCGGGAGCGTTCTCGGTGGAGCACTCGCCGTTGGCAATGTAGCGAAGCGGCAGACCGCATGCCTCGGCAACGTCCTGCAAAAAGACGGTGTTGCAGCCCTGGCCGATGTCGGACGTGGCGGCATAAACCACGGCACGGCCGTCCTCGATGCGAATCTTGCAGCGGCCGGCATCGGGCAGGCCCACGCCCACACCGGCATTCTTCATGGCGCAGGCAATGCCAGCGTGTCCGGGATGCGCGTAGTAGGCATCCTTGACCTCGAGCAGTGTCTCCTTAAGCGCCGTGGAACAGTCGGCAATTTGGCCGTTGGGCAAAACCTCGCCCGGCTCGATAGCGTTTCGGTAACGAATCTCCCACGGATCCAGGCCGACCTTTTCTGCCAGCAGGTCGATCAGGCTCTCGAGCGCAAACTCGGACTGGCAAACGCCAAAGCCTCGGTACGCGCCGGCGGGCGGGTTGTTGGTGTAGTAGCCAAAACCGCGAATGTCGGTGTTCTGGTACTTGTAGGGGCCGACGGCATGCGTGCAGGCGCGCTCGAGCACCGGGCCGCACAGCGACGCGTAGGCGCCGGTATCAAAATTGATCTCGCAATCCAGACCGGTAAAGTTGCCCTCGACGTCGCAACCCAGTGTAAAGGTGCCGTCCATGGCGTGGCGCTTGGGATGGAACGCGAGCGACTCGGCGCGTGTGAGTTTGCACTTCACGGGACGCTGAAACTTATATGCGGCGAGCGCGGCCAGGTGCTGGATGGACACGTCCTCCTTGCCGCCAAAGCCGCCGCCCACAAGCATGGTCTCGACGACCACGCGCTCGGGCTCGTTGTCCCAGCCAAACATGTGGGCGCACTCTTTGCGCGTGTCGTAGGCACCCTGGTCGGTCGACTGCACCTTGACGCCGTTCTTGTACGGGAAGGCGACGGCGCACTCGGGCTCCAAGAAGGCATGCTCGGTAAAGGGCGTGGTAAAGCGCTGTGTCACGGTGAACGCGCTTTCGGCCAACGCCTTGGCGGCGTCGCCGCGCGTCACGTGACGGCTCTGGCACACGTTGTCCTTGAGCTCCACCGTGTTGCCAAAGGCAAAGAAGCTGTCGTGCAGGCGCGGAGCGTCGGCAGCCCTGGCCTCGACAATGTTGCGCACGGGCTCCAGCGGCTCGTAATCAATCTTTACGAGCTTCTTGGCCTTCTCGAGCGTCGCCTCGTCCTCGGCAACCACCAGTACAATGGCATCGCCCACGCAGCGGGTGATATCGCCCTGGGCGATCATGACGTCCCAGTCCTGGATAAGGTGGCCGACCTGGTTGACCGGCACGTCCTCGGCGCGCAGAATGCCCACCACACCGGGCAGGGCCTCGGCCTTGGAGGTATCGATGGAGAGCACGCGGGCGCGCGGATACTTGGAGCGCACGGCGCTGGCGTAGGTCAGACCCGGCTGATCGAGCTCGTCGATGTCGTCGGGATACTTGCCCTCGCCGAGCACCTTCTTGCGCACGTCGATACGGAAGGCGCGCTTGCCCACGCCGTAGTCGTCGCCGCGCTCCAGGTCTTCGTCGATCTGCTTTTCGCCGCGGAGCACCGCAGCGGCCAGCGAGATGCCCTCGATAATCTTTTTGTAGCCGGTGCAACGGCAGACGTTGCCGCGGATGGCGTACTTGATCTGCTCCTCGGTAGGCTCGGGATCCTCGGCGATAAGCGCTGCACCCGCCATGACCATGCCGGGGATGCAAAAACCGCACTGCACGGCGCCCACGGCGCCAAAGGCGTACACAAAGGCCTCGCGCACGTCCTCGGGCAAGCCCTCGACGGTCACGATGTTGCGGCCGGCGGCAAGCGCGGTGGTCAGCACGCAGGCCTTGACGGCCGCACCGTCCACATGGATGGTGCAGGTACCGCAAGCACCTTCGGAGCAGCCGTCCTTGGCGGAATGGATATGCAGGTCGTCGCGCAGGTAGCGCAGCAGCGGTTTGTTTTGGGTCGTCGTGCGCTCGACGCCGTTAACGGTAAAAGTGAATTCCTGTGCCATGGTAATTCCCTTCTACACGCCGGCGGCGATGCCGGTGCGGTCGTGGATGGCGCCATGAGGGCAGACGACGGCGCACATGCCGCACGACAGGCAGTCCACGCCGTCGATATGGGCGCAGTTGTCCTCGATGCGGATAGCGCCGGCAGGGCACTTTTTGACGCACATACCGCAACCGATGCAGCTCGTGTCGCAGACCTTGCGCGCAATGGCACCCTTATCGGTGTTGTTGCAGCGCACCAGAATGTTCTGGTAGCCGGGGACGAAGGCAATCACGCGCTGCGGGCACGCCATGCCGCACAGGCCACAGCCCGTGCACTTGGAGCGGTCCACGCGGGCGATGCCATCGACCAGCGCAATGGCGCCGTGGGGACAGGCCGTGACGCAGGCGCCACAGCCAATGCAGCCTTCGCTGCAGCGGGCGTCGCCGCCTGCGGAGGCGCAACCGCTTCCGCAGGCAACGTAGGCCACGTTATGTTGAATGGATTTGGCCATAAGAGACTCGCCTATTTCTTAAGGAGATACGGATAGCTGTCGCGCACGGCCTTGATGGTCAGGCGGACGGCCTCGGGCAGACCGGTGTTGACGGCATCGACTGAGACGGTGCGAACCGTGCCGGCGACACGAACCTTAAAGTGGTCCTCGTCCACGGCCAGGAAGCCCTCGTTCTCGGAGTTCTCCATGTCCTGATCGCTCCAGAACAGGGTGAGCTTGTCCTTGTAGGGACGACCCTCCTGGTAGGGGCAGAACACGGCGCAGTTGCCACACTCGTTGCACATGCCGTCGACATGGACGACCTGATGCTTGGCCAGGCCCGGCACCTTAATTGCCACGTTGGCGCGGTTGGGGCACACGTCGCAGCAGACCTCGCACACCGAGCCGCAGCCCAGGCAGCGGGTCTTGGTGCAATTGCGCTTGTCGCGGCACAGCGACCCCTTGCGCTCGTAGCAGGCGTCCTCGCGACCGGCCTGAGCATTCTGGTCGGCGTACTTGTTAAAGTCCACGCCAGCGATGGCACGGGCGACCTCGGCGGCGTCGGCGATAGCCTCGACCACGGTGGCCGGACCGCGACGGCAGTCACCGGCAGCCCAGACGCCCTCGACGCCGGTGGAGGTGGCGGCAAGGCGGCCGCGACGGTCGTGCTCGACGCCCGCGGCGTCGTACAGGCTGGCATCGATGCCCTCGCCCACGGCGCAGATCACCGTGGTGGCGGAAAGCTCGACGGTCTCGCCCGTGGCGACAGGGCTGCGACGGCCGCTTGCGTCCGGCTCGCCAAGCTCCATAACATCGCAGGTCAGCACGGCGCCGTTGAGCGCCTTGGGCGCCAGCAGCTCGCAGAACTCAACGCCATCGGCAAGAGCAAGATCGAGCTCTTCCTCGTCGGCGGGCATCTGCTTCTTGGTGCGGCGATACACCAGGCGCACGTTCTTCACACCAGCCAGGCGCTTAGCCACGCGGGCGGCGTCCATGGCGGTGTTGCCGGCGCCGATGACCACGACGTCCTCGCCCAGCTCGAGCTTCTCGCCCTTCTTGGCGGCCTCGAGGAACTCCAGCACATCGAGCTCGGCACCCTCGCCCAAGCCCGCAGAGCCGGGCATCCAGGCACCGGTAGCAACGACCACGTCGGTAAAGCCCTGGGCTTTGAGCTCGTCAATGGACTCCACGCGGGCATTGAGCTGCACCTTGGCGCCAAAGGCCAGGCAGAGCTCGGCGTCGTGGGAGATATCGTCGCTGGCGATACGGAACTCGGGAATCACGTGACGGACCACGCCGCCGAGCGAATCGCGGGCCTCAAAGATGGTGACGGGCACGCCGGCGCGCGTCAGGAAGAACGCCGTCGCCAGACCGGCCGGGCCGCCACCAATAACGGCAACGTTGCGCTCGGCGTCGTTTGCGATGGCCTGAGCGCGCAGCTTGGGCAGCACGGCGGTCATGGCCTCGCGGGCGGCCTTGAGCTTGCTGGCGCGAATCTGGGCGCCCTCGGGCTCGTAGAACGCACGCTCGCAGGCACGGCCGCAGGGATGCGGGCAGATGGTGCCGGTAATGAACGGCAGGGCGTTGCGCTCGATGATGATGTTGAGCGCGTCCTCGTAGCGGCCCTCGTCAACAGCCGCCAGGTAGGCGGGAATATCCTGCTGGATGGGGCAGCTCGTGCGGCACGGCGTGGTAAAGCAGTCGGAAAGCGGGCTCTTGCCGGCGACCTTGCGGTCGGGCAGCGGGCGCAGCGGCTTCTTGTAGAGCGGGTTGGTGAGCGAGTCGGTCTGAATCGCGGTCACGGCCTCGAGCGAGACGCCCTCAAACGGCTTGCCGTCCAGGTCGGTAAACTCGCCGGCCATCTGGCTAAAGCGCTCGTAGCCACCGGGCTTGAGCACGTCAGTCGCCAGGGTGACGGGCCAAATGCCGGCGTCATACAGGGCGCGGATGTTGTAGACCGTGGCACCGCCGGAGTAGCTGATGCGCAGCTTGCCATCGAACTGCTCGGTAATGCGGCGGGCGGCCTCGATGGTCAGCGAGAACAGCGAACGGCCGGACATGTACATCTCGGTAGAAGGCAGCTCGTTCCTCGTCACGTCGACGGGGAACGTGTTGGTCAGCTTGACGCCAAACTCCAGGCCGCGCTCGGCGCACAGGGCAATCAGGCGCTCGAACATGGGCACGGCGTCGACCCACTGCAGGTCCTCGCGGAAGTGCGTGTCATCGAAGACGATGTAGTCAAAGCCCAGCTCGTTCAGGCGCTGGCGGGCAAACTCATAGCCCAGCAGCGTGGGGTTGCACTTGATGTAGGTGTTGAGGCCCTTCTCGGTGATCAGATAGGTCGCGATGCGCTCGATCTCCGCCGGCGGGCAGCCGTGCAGCGTGGACTCGGTGATGGAGTTGGAGACGCGTGCCGGGATGGACTCGACAAACGCGGCGTCGACATGCTCAAACTTGTCCAGGTTGGCGAGCGCCCATGCGCGGCACTCGTTCCAGACGTCGGAGCCGCTGGCGTCCTTCATGCCCTCGATGTAGGCATCGACCTTGGGGCTCTTAATACCCTCCAGGTCATAGCCCACCGACATGTTGAAGACAAAGCCGTCCGGGCTACCCAGACCGTACTCGCGAGCGATCAGGTGGCAGGCAAACCATGCCTTCACGTACTCGGCAAAGGCCTGCGGAACCTCGAGCTCGGTCGACCATTCGCAGTTGTAGCACTCGTCCTGAGCCACGATGCAGGGCTTGTTGACGCACTTGGAGAGCTCCTCGCCGTCCATAACCTGGACGGTCTTGAGCTCAAAGAAGCGAGAACCGGCCACATAAGAGGCCACGATGTTCTGGGCCAGCTGCGTATTGGGACCGGCAGCCGGGCCAAACGGAGTCTCGATGCGCTCGTCAAAAATGGGAAGCGCACCCTCCTGGTTGGTCGTGACCATCTTACGCACGCCAAAGATGGCGTCCTGGGTCTTGTGCTCCTCGATGATCCAGTTCATCAGCTGCGAAAACGGGATCGGCCTCATGATGTCGCTCATAATGAGCTCCTCTCTGTAACGCCCGGCGAGACCGCGCGGCGGGCGCAAATACGGTGTAGCGCTAGCACAGCGCCGGCGACCCCGCGGAGGCCGCCTATGCGCGCGTCGGATGCGGCGAAACATCCGACGTGCGCGAATCTACTTGTAATTAGTAGGCGCGATCGTTGAGCGTGCTCCAAAGCTTCTTGGACTCAGCCATGGTCCACGCGTTGATCTTGTCCTCATCAATGCCAACGAACTCGCGATCCTTGTACAGGACGCGGCCGTTGATGATGGTGGTGCGGCAGTTTTTGCCCATCATGCCAAAGAGCATGTGGCCGTCGATATTCTCCTCGCTCAGCGGCGTAAAGGGCTTGTAGTCCATGACGATGACATCGGCGGCAGCGCCGGCCTCGAGCACGCCGAGCTTGCAATCGAAGTACTTGCTCGCCATCTTGGCGTTGTTCTCGAACAGCATGGTCATGGCCTCGCACCAGCCCACGTTGGGCATGGCGGCGTTGTGGCGCTGAATGATCAGGAAGACCTTGAGGCTCTCGAGCATATCGTGGGTGTAGGCGTCGGTGCCCATGCACACAGGGATGCCGCGGCGGAAGAATTCGAGCACGGGGGCGCAGCCCACGGCGTTGCCCATATTGGATTCGGGGTTGTTGACGAGCCAGGTGCCGGACTCCTTGACGATATCCATCTCGGCAGGCGTCACGTGGATGCAGTGGCCCAGCATGGTGTCGGGACCCAGCAGGTTGTGCTGCAGCAGGCGCTCGACCGGGCTGATGCCACCGCAGTTGAGGCGGGAATCCCACACGTCGTTCATGCCCTCGCACACATGGATGTGGAAGCCGGTCAGGCCGTTGTTGGCCTCGGCCATCTTGTCCATGGTCTCGTCCGAAAGCGTAAAGGTGGCATGTCCGCCAAACATGGCGGCGATCATGTGGTTGTCGTTATCGCGACGCTCCTTGGCGGCCCACTGGGCAAACTCGGCGTTCTCGGCAATGGCCTGGTCGCATTTTTGCTGGCCGCGGCGATCAGAGACCTCGTAGCACAGGCACGAACGCATACCCAGCTCCTGAGCTGCGTCCTTAATGGTGAAGAGGCTGCCCGGGATCTCGCAGAAGCTTGCGTGGTGATCGAAGATCGTGGTGACGCCATCGCGGATGGAGTCAAGAATCGTGGCGTAGGCGCTGGCCTTGGTGCCGTCGAGCGTCAGGTTGTCGTCAATCTTCCACCACTGCTGCTCAAGATTCTCCAGGAAGTTGGTGGGGTTGCAGCCCTTAATGGCAAGGCCGCGGGCCAGACCCGAGTAGATGTGGGTGTGGCAGTTGATGAGTCCGGGCATGATGAGGTTGCCCTGGGCGTCGACGTACTCGGCATCCGGGTACTTGGCCTTGAGCTCACACTCGGAACCTACTTCGACGATCGTATCTCCGTCAATGGCGACCGCACCGTTTGGAATGAACGGGGTCTGAGCATTGCGGGTAAAGACGGAACCGTTAGCGACCAGAAGCATGAATGCTCCCTTCAACATCAGGGGCGGGGTTTGACACCTCTGACATGGCGGAGTGCGAAGCGCCGGCCTACACCGGAAACGGGCCCTCTCCCGTCAACGCTTCACCAAAGGGACAAACCCTTTGAAGTGCGGCTTGACGCCGCATGACGTCGGCGGACGAGGCGATGCGCCCGCCGACGAATAGCACCGAATTGGTTACTTCTTGCTCTCGGGCAAGACCAGATCCACGGCAGCGTCCTTGGCAGCATCGATGTGCTGAGCCACGACCGGCGTCTGCGGAAGGATCAGGTTAAGGACAATGGCCATGATGGCGGTGGGGGTTACGGCATTGGAGCCGATGACGGTGGACACCCAGGCGGGCATACCCTCGCCGGCAAGGCAACCGCTGGCCATCCAGATACCCAGGCCAAAGACGACGGAGGTGCCGACGATAGTGGTAGTGCGCTGCGTGAGGCCCTCGCGGGTGAACATGCGCACGCCGTTCATGGTGATGGTGCCAAAGACGCCGACGGTCGCGCCGCCGATGACGGGCTGCGGGATAGCGGAAAGGACGGCAGAGAGCTGCGGGAACAGGCCGGCGATGGCAAAGACGGCCGCAATGATCACAAAGACCCACTTGTTGACGACCTTGTTGGAGCAGATGATGCCCACGTTCTGGCCAAGGGCGCTGGTGGGAAGACCGCCCAGCAGGCCGCCGACCATAGAGGTGAGGCCCTGGGACACGATAGCGCCGGAGAGCTCGCGCTCGGTGGGCATACGGTCGATGGAGCCCAGGCAGGCGGCGGAGACATCACCGATAACCTGAATAGCAACCATGGGGAACACGACGGCGAGGGTAATGCAGACCTCGGGATCAAACTCGAGCGCGTAGGGCATGAGTTTGGGAAGGGCGAAGACCTGAGCGGTGGCGACGCTGGAGAAGTCGATCATGCCAAAGGGGATCGAGACGATCATGCCGACGATCATGCCAAAGAACACGGATCCCAGCTTGAGCGTGCCCTTGCCAAAGTTGGCGAGCGCAAAGACCACGGCGAAGGTGATAAGAGCGACGCACCAGGCCTGCGGGGTGCCCCACAGCGGCGTACCCATACCGCCGGCCATATACTTGACGGCCGTGGGATAGAGAGAGACGCCAATGGAGAAGATGACCGTACCGGTCACGACAGGCGGGAACAGCCACTTGATCTTGCTGTAGGCCAGACCAAAGAGGACCGCGACGGCGCCGCCGACAATCTCGCCGCCCAGCAGCGCACCAAAGCTAAAGCCCGAGGCACCCATGGCCTGCAGGGCCGGCAGGAACGCGAACGAAACGCCCATGACAATGGGCAGGCCGCCGCCGATGCGACGGAAGGGAGCGAAGGCCTGAAGGGCCGTGTCGATCGCCGAAAGAATGAGCGCGACCTGGATGATGTCGGTGCTCTGCTGGCTATTAAAGCCGTAGACGCCGGCCATGATGACCGCCGGGGTAATGATGCCGGCAAACGATGCCAGTACGTGCTGAAGGGCACACGGGATCATTTCCTTAACGGGAGGCATGCCTTCGCGAGTGAACAGGGCTTCAGTGCCGTTCGTAACCGTCTCCTGGGTCATTTGACCACCAATCCTCGAAGTAGTTGTTTTCGCATCTAACGCTCTATTGTGACGCAGTGCGGGGTTGAGGTTGTGCCTTCATTGCATATCGTATTAAAGATGATTCTCATTCTCAATAATAATTTTTTGTTATCAGACTATTCCTCAGCTGAAATAACGCATTTCCGCAGGTTAGGAAAGTGTCTGGTCAAAATAACATCTAACTTTTCTTTTGGTCAACCGTTTACCGCTAAATTCCTACCGTTCGTCTGCATTACGCAATGTACCTGCGGATATACGAGATGATGGGCAGCGTGTTACCATGAGAAAAAATTGTTATGAACATTTCCGATTTCACCCAAAGGAGTTGCCCGTGAACGAGACCGTACGCCGCTTTTTGCCGATGGTCGATTTTCTGGAGCAGATACTCGGCAAAAACAGCGAAATCGTGCTGCACGATTTCTCGGATCCCGACCACGCCATCGTCGATATTCGCAACGGCATCGTGAGCGGTCGCAAGGTCGGCGGCCCCGCCACCGATCTGGCGCTCAAGATCATGCACGACCCCAAGTATCGCGACCTGCCGTTTATTACGGGCTACGAGGGGCGCGGTGCCGGCGGCAAGACGTTGGAGTCAGCGACGTACTTTATCCGCGAGAATGACGAGATCGTCGGTATGCTCTGCGTTAACACCGACCTCTCGACCGTGCGCTCCATCAACGCCATGGCGCAGCAGCTCATGGCGTGCTTCGACGCGGCGCCGACGCGCACGGAGCCCGCCCCTATCGAGGTCGAAAGCCTTTCGGAGTCCACACAGGAGCTCATCGACCGCAGCATTGCCGAGTTGCTGAGCGCGCGCGGGCTGGATGTAGCGTCGCTTGGTCAGAGCGACCGCGTGGACGTCATTCGCCACCTCAACGGCAACGGGGTGTTCATGCTCAAGGGTGCCGTGGCCTGCGCCGCCACCGCGCTGGGCATCTCGGAACCCAGCGTCTACCGCTACCTGCAAAAAGTTCGCAAGGAGGGCTAACGAGCAAAATGGAGCGCGGCTCCACAAGCGATTCGTCACTTGACAAAAGACCCTGCAGCTCGCACGCGCTGCAGGGTCTTTTTGCATGTCATGTTTAGTTGTGGCCAACGCCTTAGAGAGCGGCGACGACCTCGATCTCGACCAGACCGCCAGCCGGAAGAGCGGCAACCTGGAAAGCGCTGCGCGCGGGGAACGGAGCCTCGAACTTGGAGGCATAAATCTCGTTCACGGCAGCGAAGTCGGCAATGTCAGCCAGGTAGACTGTGGTCTTGACGACATCGGCAAAGGTGGCGCCGGCAGCGGTCAGCAGGGCCTCGACGTTAGCAAGGGACTGCTTGGCCTGGGCCTCGACGCCCTCGGGCATCTTGCCAGTTGCGGGATCGATGCCCAGCTGGCCGGACAGGAACACCATGTTGCCGGTCTGGATACCAGGGGAATACGGGCCGATGGCTGCGGGTGCGTTATCGGAAGACACGACGGTCTTGCTCATGTTTTTCTCCTTACGATCAAATAGAAAGCGTGAGCGCGGCGTTCACACCGGGAGGCACAGTTCGGCCTGAACACCGCGCTTGATTGGGATAGTACTCAAGGTTTCCGCGCGATGCAAGATTATTATCACGTTGCGAGAATATTTTATCGCCCAACGGTTTCCCCGGACCGCTGAACGGTTCTCATGTGAAGCAGCCAGTCCAAGCTGCTGAAGACTTTATCCCGCTTAGAGCACGGGCATCGCCTGCCGCGACGGCACCACTATACTTTTGAGTATCTGAGCATTTTGAAAGGCAGGATATGACCGCAACCGCCAGTCGAACCACCAACCGCAGACCCGAGCTTTTGGCGCCCGCCGGAGGTCCCGAGCCCTTTGCCGCCGCACTCGCCGCCGGGGCAGACGCCATCTACTGCGGCATGGGCAGCTTCAACGCCCGCCGCAAGGCCACCAACTTTACCGACGAGGCCTTTGAGCAAGCCTGCCACGCCGCGCATCTAGCCGGGTCGCGCGTCTACGTCACGGTCAACATCGTCATCAAGCAGTCCGAGATGGGCGATGCGCTGCAACTCATCCACCGCTGCTCCACGCTGGGCGCCGATGCCTTCATTATCCAGGACTGGGGCCTGTTCTTTGAGGTCAAGCGCACGATGCCCGGCATCGAGACGCACATCTCGACCCAGGCGAACATCCATGATGACCGCGGAACGCTTTGGTGCCGCGAGCAGGGCGCCGACCGCGTGACTCTCTCGCGCGAGCTCTCTATCGACGAGATCGCCGCCATCCACGACGCCGCGCCCGATGTGGACCTTGAGGTCTTTAGCCACGGCGCCATCTGCTTTTGCTACTCGGGCCTGTGCCTGCTTTCGAGCTTTGCCATGGCAGGACGATCGGCCAACCGCGGCATGTGCGCCCAGCCCTGCCGCCTGCCCTACGAGCTGATCGACGAGAACGGTCGCTCGCTCTCCCCTGCCGGTCGCGAGCGCGCGCTGTGCCCGCGCGACACCAACACTTCGCAGCTTGTTCGCCGTCTGTATGACGCCGGCGCCGCATCGCTCAAGCTCGAGGGCCGCATGAAGGCCCCCGATTACGTGTATTCCATCGTCGACGTGTATCGTCATCAGATTGATGACATGCTGGCCGATGTTTCGACCTCCAAAGATGAGGATGCAGCCCGCCAGCGACAGCTCAAGCGCTGCTTTAATCGCGACTTTACGCACGCCTACCAGGATGGCACCTCGGGCGACGAGATGATGAGTTACGAGCGCTCCAACAACCGCGGCCAGATTGTGGGCACGGTGCTGGGCAGCCGTCTGGCCAACCGCGATGTACGCGGACTCAAGCCCGACGATCGCCGTCGCCGCGCCGCCATCGCCCGCATTGAGCTGTTTGAGCCCGTGGGCAAGGGCGACCTGCTGGAGCTTCGCCACGATAACGAGTTTGACCAGTTCCTGACCACCATTGCCGCCGATGATGCCGCCGCGGGCGACATCATCGAATGCCGCGTGCCCCGCAGCATGCCCGAGGGCTGCCGCGTGCGCGTGATTCGAAGCCAGCGCGCCATTGATGCCGCCGGCGCCGCGCTCAAGCGCGATGTGCTGCGCCGCCGCGCCGTAGACGTGTCCGTTGTGGCGCGTCTGGGCGAGCCGTTTGCCGTTACGCTCACCTGTTGTGACGATCCTTCGCTTACGGCCACGGCCACGGGCTTTACCGTCGAGGCTGCCAAGACCCGCGCCGTCGAGGCGGCAGACCTGGTTGAGCACGTCGGGCGCATGGGCTCCTCTCCCTTTGAGGCCGCAAGCTTTGACGTTTCGCTCGACGCTGGCTGCGGTATGGGCTTTTCCGCCGTGCACAAGGTGCGCGCCGCCGCTTGTAAGGCGCTGGAAGAGGCCATTCTGGCACCGTACGAGAAGCGCGCGAAAACGCTCGAGATTCCGGTGCGCGACAAATGTACGCGCGCCATGCCCGAGCATTACCGCGATGAGCCGCAGATCTGCGCCACCGTCACCACGCTCGAAGCCGCCGAGGCAGCTCGCGCCGAGGGCGCCACGCGCATCTACATGGCCACCGACGCGCTCGATGCAGCCGGACTCTCCCCTGCCGATGCGCCTGAGCAGGGCATCGTACCCGTACTCGACGAGGTCTGCCGCGCCGTCGACCACGAGCGCGTCGATCCCTGGATCAATGCCGGAACCACCGTCGCCGTCGGCAATATCTCCGAGCTCGCTGTAGCCGCGCAGGCCGGCGCCACGGTCGAGATTCGCTCTTGTCTACCGGTGCACAACACGCCCTGCATGGAGGCGCTTGCCGAGCGCGGAGCCGGTGCGTTTTGGCTCTCGCCCGAGATCGCACTCGACGAGATCATCTCGCTTGGCACCTCCGCGCCCGCAGCCCTGGGCATCACCGTTTTCGGCCGTCCGCGCGTTATGACGAGCGAACACTGCATCCTCCAGGTGGCCAACGGTTGTATCCACGATTGCGCCAACTGCCGTCTGCGCGCCCGCAAGCTGTCACTCAAGAATATCGATGGCAAGGTCATGCCCGTCCGCACCGACATCCACGGCCGCTCTCGCCTGTACGATGCCTACCCCATCGACCTCACGCCGCAGGTTCCTCAGCTGCTCGATGCCGGCGTGCGTCGTCTTATGGTGGACGGAACGCTGCTCGAGACGGATGAGGTGGGCCGTGCCGTCGCCCGCGTCCGTCGTGCCGTCGAAGCAGCGCAGGCGGGCCGCAAGCCCGCCGCCCGCCTACGCGGGGCGACCTCGGGCTGCGTGTTTGTGGGAATTAGCTAACCGAAAGGCTTACACGTGAACGAAGAACCTCAAGTCCTCTACTGCGACGCCTGGCTCATGGCCATCGACAAGCCCGCCGGCATGATCGTCCACGGCGACGGCACCGGCGAGCGCACGCTCACCGACTACGCCAGCGACCTGCTGCTGGCGATGGGCGACGGCTTTGCCGCGACCGACATGCAGCCGCTCAACCGCCTGGACCGCGACACCACCGGCGTGGTGCTGTTTTCGCTCGACAAGCAGACGCAGCCCGCCTTTGACCAGATGGTCATCGACCACGCATTCGAAAAGCACTATCTGGCGCTCGCCGAGGGCAAAATCGACTGGAACGAAAAGCTCATCGACAAGCCCATCGCCCGCGACCGCCACGATAGCCGCAAGATGCGCGTTGGCGCCAGCGGCAAGCCGTCTCAGACGCGCGTGAAGGTGCTCAAGCGCCTTAAGAGCCGCCGAGGCCTGCCCACGCGCTCGTATATCGATGTCGAGTTGCTCACCGGCCGCAAGCACCAAATTCGCGTGCACCTGGCGAGCGAGCGTCATCCCCTGGTTGGCGACGACCTGTACGGAACGCCGCGCCCCTGTGGCCTGATGCTCCACGCCCACAGCGTGTCCTTCACGCATCCCGTAACCGGCGAGCACATCCACATCGAAGCCCCTTGCCCCTGGGAGCCCTAAACCACCACAATGGGGACAGGCACCTTTGTGGTGGTTTTGCCGC
>URJD01000020.1 GCA_900548075.1 uncultured Collinsella sp. | reverse complement strand
CCCACGCGCACGCCCTGGTTAATTGCACGCTCAAAGCTCATCAGCTCGGCACCCGAACGCCCTCGCAGGTACGCATCGGTAAACCCACGGTTAAACGACCTTCCCAGCTCGCGCTCAAGCTCTTCCACGGCACCGGGGTCCCACGCGCCGTCGCGCAGCATATCGAGCGCCCGGCGCCAAACCCGCACCACGTTGAATACGTAATCGGGGTTCTTCATGCGCCCCTCGATCTTGAGCGACGCCACGCCGGCATCTACAAGCTCGGGCAGATGCGCAATACCCAGATAGTCATGCGGACACAGCAGACGATCCCCCTCAACGGCGACAACGCTCTGTCCCGCCTCGTCCACTAGGTCGTACGCCAGACGGCACGGCTGTGTGCAGTCGCCGCGCATTGCCGATCGTCCACGCCGCAGGGCCGAGAACTCGCACGCCCCCGAATAGCCGATGCAAATCGCACCGTGGCAGAATACCTCGATGGGCACGCCCGTGGCACAGAGCGCCGCAATCTCGTCGACCGTCAGCTCGCGCGCCGTCGTCACGCGCTCGACCCCCAACTCATCGGCGGCAAGCCGCACGGCGCCTTTGCTATGAACGCCCGCCTGCGTAGACAGGTGAATCTCGACCCCGGGAATCGCCGCGCTCAGCGCGCAGGCCAACCCGGCATCGGCCACAATCAGAGCATCGGCGCCCAGCTCCAGTGCATGAGCTCCCAACGCCACCGCGTCGGACAACTCATCGTCAAACACGAACACGTTGAGCGTCACGTACACACGCACGCCATGGGCATGCGCCACGGCGCAGCCGCGCGCAAACTCGTCATCCGTAAAGCCGTGGGCGCTCACACGGGCGTTAAAGCCGCCCAACCCCGCATAGATGGCATCGGTACCCGCGGCGATAGCCGCAAGCATCTGGTCGAGTCCGCCCGCCGGCGCCAGCAGCTCGGGCAGCGCCGCACTGACGACATCCAATCCAGTCTCGCATTGTCCGCTCGGCCCCATCGCCCGAATCGCCATCGACAAACTCCTTACCAAGGTATGCATTCACTCTGAAAAATGCCGTCTTCCAGCATACACGAGGCCTCGCGCGCCCCGTTTGGTTTATCGTGTAATAACTTATGTCCATCCTGCCCCGACGGCACATCCACCGTCCGGCACGACATACCTGGAGGTCAATATATGGGTCCTCGCCAACGACAGGGACACAGCCGTTCAAAGACGCACGCCCTGCCCATAATCCTGCTCTCGTTTTTGGGCTTTCTGCTGATTGCGGGCGTGGCGTTTGGCATCGGCATGGTCGGCAACGTCAACCGCTGGCTGTCCGATCTGCCCGACTACACCGACGCCAACGCGTATCTGGTGAGCGAGCCCACCGAGATCGTCGACTGCAACGGCAACAAGATCGCGAGCTTCTACACGCAAAACCGCAAATCCATCACCAAGGACGAGGTCTCCCCCTACGTGCTGCAGGGCACCGTTGACGTCGAGGACGAGCGCTTCTACGAGCACGGCGGTATCGACCTGTGGGGTATCGCGCGTGCTGCGGTGGCAACCCTCGGCGGCGGGCACGAAGGCGCCTCGACTATCACCCAGCAGCTTGTGCGCAACACCATCCTGCAGGAGGAGCAGTTCGACTCGACCATTGAGCGTAAGGTGCGCGAGGCCTACATCGCCATCAAGATGGAGGACATGTACTCCAAAGACGAGATCCTCATGATGTACCTCAACACCATCTATTACGGCCACGGCGCCTACGGCATCGAGGCCGCAGCCGAGACCTATCTGTCCAAGAGCGCCGCCGACCTCACCCTGAGCGAGGCCGCGCTACTCATCGGCCTTCCCAACTCGCCTTCGCAGTACGACCCCACGGTCAATCCCGATCTGGCACTGTCCCGCCGCAACAAGGTTCTCGACAACATGCTGCGCCTGGGCCACATCACCCAGGAGGAGCACGATGCCGCACAGGCCGAGCCCATCACCCTCAACGTGACCGAAATCTCGGGCAGCGGCGTCGACGTATACTCGCAGCCCTACTTTGTCTCCTACGTCAAGCAGCTGCTGGAGCAGGAGTTCTCGACCGACGTGCTCTTTAAGGGCGGCCTGACCGTCAAGACCACCATCGACCCCACGATGCAGCAGGTGGCAGAGAATGCCGTCCGCGAGCAGCTCGACACGCTCTCGCTTGACGGCCTGGACATGGGCATGGTCGTCGTCGACCCCAAGACCGGCTACATCAAGTGCATGGTGGGCGGCTACGACTACAACGCCGACGAGAACCACGTAAACCATGCCACGGCCAAGCGTCCCGTCGGCTCCACCTTTAAGGCCTTTACGCTGGCAACTGCCATCCAAAACGGCATGAACCCCAACGTCACCCTCAACTGCAACTCGCCGCTCAAGGCCAAGGGCACCACAACCGAGGTACAAAACTACGCCAATCAAAGCTACGGCACCATCACGCTTAAGCAGGCGACGGCATACTCCTCCAACACCGGCTACATCCAGGTGGCGGAAGCCGTCGGCAACAGCAAGATCATCTCGCTCGTCAAAAAGCTCGGCATCGACCCCGCCAAGGACAACATCGAGGACGTTCCCGTCATGACCCTCGGCACCGGCTCGATCTCGCCGCTCGAGATGGCCGCCGCCTACGCGACGTTTGCCAACGGCGGCTACTATCGCCAGCCGATCGCCATCACCGAGATTGACTCTCGTACCGGTTCGGTGCTGTACCAGCACACCGACAATCCCTCACAGGTGCTTACCGAGGGCGAGGCCGCCGCGGTCACCGATGTTCTGTCCGGCGTCATGAAGGGCAGCGGTACGGGTGCTGCCGGCGCCCTGAGTGTCAACCAGCCCTATGCCGGCAAGACGGGCACCACCGACAACACCACCAACCTGTGGTTCTGCGGCTATACCCCGCAGCTGGCATGCGCCCTGTGGACCGGCTATTCCGCGGGCGAGATCCCCATCCAAAAGTACGGCACGGACCTGCTGGGCGACAGCACCAACCTGCCTGTCTTTAAGCGGTTTATGAACACCGTTCTGACCGGTACCGAGCGCGAGGAGTTTGCGACCGGAACGGCGCCCACCTACAAGAACAACAGCGTCTGGAAGTTCTACGGCACCAACAACACCAAGAAGTCGGAGAACGACGACAAGGACGAGGACGAGGACGAAGAGGAAGAGGAAACCACCACAACGACTACCACGACGACCACGACCACCGAGACCACAGGCGGCGACACCACCGGCGGCACCGGTACGACCGGTGGCTCGACGGGCGGCTCCACTGGTGGTTCGACCGGCGGCGATGGCGGCACGCCTACGCCTACGCCCACTCCAGACCCCTCGCCCACGCCTGACGATACGGTCGGCTAAGAAGTACGCGACTAAAGCCAACAAGGCCCCGAGCAGCTTATTGAACTGCTCGGGGCCTTTTAGTTTGAAACGACCTGGAGGGCGGTCTTTATACCGGCAAACAAAAAGGGGGTACCGACCAACGTCGATACCCCTTACAAGCCACTATGTCAGCGCACACAATGCCGAACGCACGACCCGCACGCCTACTTGCGAGAATTGCTCAACTTATTGATCAGCGCCTCGAGACGCTCGCCGTCCTCGGCCGTCTGGGCAATAACCAAAATCGTATCGTTGCCGGCAAGCGAGCCAAGCACATCGGGCAACTCTGCCGCATCAACGGCGGCGGCGATGCCGGAAGCCGTGCCAGGCTGAGCCTTGATCATAACCAGATTATCAGTACGCAGAACGCCCGTTACGAGCTCGGAAACCATACGTTGCAGGTGCAGGTCCTCTGCCAGAACATAGATGCCCTCAGGGAGCTTACGCAGCCCCATATCGGCAATATCGCGAGAGACAGTCGCCTGCGTGCAATCAAAGCCCATAGCACGGAGCTCATCGACCAGCACGCGCTGCGTGCGGACATCCTTATTGCGCACAATATCTCTAATGGCATCCTGGCGCCCATTGCGTTTTTTAGCCATACAAACCCTCTCTCCAAAAGATGGCAGAGACAATCAATCAGTGATTGAATAGTTTAACGCTATTTGAAGGCTTTTGTGTATAAGAACGCATTTCGAAACAATTCTATGCAAGTTTGTTTCGTAATGAGCCGTTTAGGCGGGTTTTGCGCCCGTCCGGTTAAGAAAAGCTGCCAGATGCGTACACATCACGCAGCGCGCGGGCTTAGCGCTGGCGATCGGCCCAAACAACAGACCGAGTCCCCGATGGTTGTCCTTGAGCGCGGCGACCATCTGACGGGTTCGAGGCGCCTCGAGCATATCACGCATGCGGGCGGAACGCTCGATTGACGACACCCCATGCGGGCTCAGACACAAATTCTCGATGCAGGCGACCAGTCCGACAAAGTAGAACTTTTGGCTTGCCAGCTTGAGCCGACCACCGCTATCTGCTTCCGAGAGTGAGTCCGCAAGCTCGTCGAGCGCTCGGGTGTCATCGGATACCCTGGCATACATGGTGGGATCAAAGGCATCTGTAAGCTTAGGCGCTACCGCGTGGAAACAAGCGTCGCCGCATCCGGAGACACGCTGCGCCTGCGAGAGCGCGCATGCCATAAACCCAACTGTGCGAAACGCCTTGTCGCACAAAAGGCATGCCTCAAACAGCGGACGGCTATACATCACGCCAGAGACTTGAGCAACCAAGCCGCCTAAAATCAACTGAGGCAGCCCGGCCACCATCGATGATTTGCTATCAATGGAAATATGAGTAGCATCCAAGACGCGCGAATGGCGTTCTCGATGTGCATCATAGCGGTCGAGCGACACCGTGGGGAACACTATGTCTGCCGCAGTATCGCACGCGATATCGACCATCTTGGAAAGGGATTGCGGAGCAAACCACTCATCGGCGTTCATGGCGATGATTTGAGAGCCGCGCGAGGCAGCAAAACCGGCACGAAGACACGCGCCGCGCGTCGCGTCCTCGACGTCAATCAAATCAATATGGATGTCCCTGTCGGCAGCAACTTGAAGCGAATGGCGCACACCGGGCGCAGCATCGCGGCAGACAACGACAATCTGCAAATCGTAGAGGTCTTGGTTCTGGATACTCTCGAGCGCACGCATCGCATAGCTGGACGAACCTTCTACCACAAGGATCACCGAAAGTCGCGGATGCGAGCCACGTCGAACCAAATTATCCGTCCTCTCGACAGCAATGAATCAAACCGTGGTTCATGGTACACCCCGGCAATAAAAGCAATGAGACACCGGTTGCATTGCACGCCAAGAACAGATGTTGCACACGCGCAGCCCACAGATGACAGGTGTCGACGCACGACACGTCGAGCCCTCCCCTAGTCGAGCACGACAAGCTCGGCGGGATCGTAATCCACGCCCATAAACGTAAGGCCGCAGGCAGGAGCCGTGGGGCCCGCAGCGGTGCGGTCGCAAGCATCGATAACCTCGCGCATCCACTCGGGTTCACGGCGATGCATGCCAATCTCGACAAGCGTGCCCACGATCGTACGGACCATCGAATGCAGAAACGCATTGCCCTCGATGGTGAACGTCAGGATGTCCTCGCCAAACGCAACCTCATGGCCAAATTCGGCACGCATCACGCAGCGATGCGTGGGCTTGCCAACGGCCGAAGCAACCTTGCAAAAGCTTTTAAAGTCCTGCTCGCCCAGCAGTGCGGGGCAGGCAGCAGACATAGCCTCAACATCCAAGGGATAGCGATGCCACCACACGGCACCGCGCGAGAGCACGGGGCGCGCATCGCGATCGGCAATACGGTACGTATACGTACGGGACCGCGCGTCAAAGCGGGCAGAAAAGCCCCTACGGGCCTTGTAGACCTCGTTTATGGCGATATCTTTGGGCAGGAGGGCATCCATAGCCCTCAGCCACCTACGGCGCGTCAGAGCAAGCTCAGCGTCCGTTACGGGCACGCTAATGTACTGGGCCACCGCATGCACGCCGGCATCGGTACGACCCGCACACGTCAGATCGATCGGGCGGCGCAGCAGCGTCTCGATAGCGCGGCGCAACTCGCCCGCAACGGTCGTCTGGCCCGGCTGCTCGGCAAATCCGCTATAGGACGAGCCATCATAGGCAACACAGAATACAAGCGTGGCATCGAGCTCAGGAATCGAATTGAAATCAGACGGCGCGGTCATGGGCGCTCCCAACAAACAATTAACGGTATCGCGACAAAAAAAGAGGGGTACGCGAACGTACCCCTCGAATATAGCCTATGCAGACGGATTGTCTACTCAGCGGTCTCCTCAGCAGGAGCCTCCTCGACGGCCTCGACCTTCTTGGGAGCAGCGGCCTTCTTGGGGGCCGGAGCAGCCTTCTTGGCCTTAGGCATGCAAGGCTCGGTGACGAGCTCCATGATAACGATAGGAGCGTTGTCGCCCTTACGGTTGCCGAGCTTCATGATGCGGGTGTAACCGCCGTTGCGGTCCTGCCACATGCCCTGGGCAGCCTTGTCGAAGATCTCGGCAACGAGCTGCTTATCGCCGAGCTTGGCGATGGCCAGACGACGAGAGTGCAGGTCGCCCTTCTTGGCCCAGGTGATGATCGGATCGACGACCGAACGCAGCGCCTTAGCGCGGGTCTCGGTGGTCTTGATGCGGTCGTTCTCGAAGAGGGCCTTGGCCAGGCTCTTCTTCATGGCCTTGGTGTGGCTCGCATCGGTGCCGAGCTTCAGGCCCTTCTTAACGTTGTGACGCATGGTCTAGTTTCTCCTCAAATATGCGAAGCATTAAGCCTTCAGGCTCAGGCCCATGGACTCAAGCTTGTCCTTCACTTCCTCGATCGACTTAACACCGAAGTTACGGATGTTAAGCAGATCGTTCTCCGAGAACTCAACGAGCTGACGGACCGAGTGAATGCTGGCGCGCTTAAGGCAGTTGTAGGAACGGACGGAAAGGTCCAGATCCTCGATCTGCTTGTCCAGCTCGGCGTTGTCGTTGGTGACCTCGGGAGCGAAGATCGAAGCCTCCTCCTCGACCTCGGGGGTCTCGGCAAGGTTCATAAAGGCAGCCATATGCTGGTTGATGATATTGGCAGCCTGGACCACGGCGTCGCGCGGGGCGATGGAGCCGTTGGTCTCGATCTCGAGGACAAGGCGGTCGTAGTCGGTGTGCTGACCGACACGGCAAGCCTCAACGAGCTTGGCGCAACGGGAAACCGGTGAGTACAGCGAGTCGACGTGGATCACACCGATGGGATCGTTGTCGCGCTTGTTGGCCTCGCCAGAGACATAGCCGCGGCCATAGCCGATGCGCATGCTCATGGTAAGATGGCCACCCTCGGTGAGCGTAGCGATGTGCTGCTCGGGGTTGACCAGCTCAAACTCGGACGGAATAAAGAAGTCCGCACCGGTGACCTCGCAGGGGCCGTCAACCGAGATGGTGGCGGTCGCCTCGTCGGTCGTGCCGAGAGCCCTGAAGACAAGACCCTTGACATTCAGGACGATGTCGGTGACATCCTCGACCATGTTAGGGATGGTCATGAACTCGTGCTGCGCACCATCGATCTGAATAGCCTCGACGGCGGCACCCTCGAGCGAGGACAGAAGAACGCGACGAAGGGAGTTACCCAGCGTATCGCCGTAGCCACGCTCGAGCGGCTCGACGGAGACACGAGCAGACGTCTCGTTGATCTCTTCGACCTGAACCTGAGGCCTAATGAATTCTGACATGTATTACCTCCAGCCTCAGCAGCCCGGATGGACTACTTAGAGTAGAGCTCGACGATGAGCTGCTCGTTGATATCACCGCTGATCTGCTCACGCGTCGGCAGAGCGAGCACGTTACCAGACAGCTTCTCGATATCGACCTCGAGCCAGCCAGGGACCTCAAAGCGCTCGGAGGAAATCAGGGCCTCCTTGATGGGGAGGAGGTCACGGAACTTCTCGCCGACAGCGACGACGTCGCCGGCCTTGACGCGGTAGGACGGGATGTCCACGCGCTTGCCGTTCACGGTGAAGTGACCGTGACGGACGGACTGACGAGCCTCTTTGCGGGTGCGGGCAAAGCCAAGACGGAAGACGACGTTGTCAAGGCGAGACTCAAGGATGATCATGAGGTTCTCACCGGTGACGCCGTTCATCTTGCGGGCCTTGTTGAAGTAGCCGTGGAACTGCTTCTCCAGAACGCCATAGATGAACTTGACCTTCTGCTTCTCGCGCAGCTGCATGCCGTACTCAGATTCCTTGCGACGGCGCTTGGGCTGACGGATAGATTCCTTCTTGCTGCTGTAACCGAGCTCAGCGGGATCGATCCCGAGCTGACGGCAGCGCTTAAGAACAGGAGTCCTGTCGATTGCCATATTGATACGATCCTTTCAGTTACACGCGGCGACGCTTCTTGGGGCGGCAGCCGTTGTGCGGAATGGGGGTCTTGTCCTGGATGCTCGAGACCTCGAGGCCAGCAGCCTGGAGGGAGCGGATGGCGGTCTCACGACCGGAGCCGGGGCCCTTGACGAAGACGGAAACCTTCTTCATACCGTGCTCCATGGCCTGCTTGGCAGCAGCCTCGGCAGCCATCTGGGCAGCGAACGGCGTGGACTTACGGGAGCCCTTGAAGCCCACCTGGCCAGCCGACTTCCAGGAAATGACGTTGCCCTGGGGATCGGTGATCGAAACGATCGTGTTGTTGAACGTAGAACGAATGTGAGCCTGGCCCACGGAAATGTTCTTACGGTCCGCGCGCTTCAGACGGGCAGCGCGAACGTTCTTCTTAGCAGTAGCCATCTATCTAGCGCTCCTTATTTCTTCTTCTTAGCACCGATCTGACGCTTCGGGCCCTTGCGGGTACGAGCGTTAGTGTGGGTGCGCTGGCCGCGGACCGGGAGGCCCTTGCGGTGACGAAGGCCGCGGTTGCAGCCGATGTCCATAAGGCGCTTGACGTTCTGGTTGCGCTCACGGCGGAGGTCGCCCTCAACCATGATCTGGTTCTTATCGATATAATCGCGGATGGCGTTAACCTCATCCTCGGTGAGGTCCTTAACGCGCGTATCCACGTTAACGTTGCACTCGACGCAGATCTTCGTCGCAGTGGTGCGGCCGATGCCGTAAATGTAGGTCAGACCGATCTCAACGCGCTTCTCACGCGGGAGGTCGACACCATTAATACGGGCCAACGTAGTCTCCTCTCTTAACCCTGACGCTGCTTATGACGGGGGTTCTCGCAAATGACGAGGACCTTGCCATGGCGCCTAATGATTTTGCACTTATCGCACATCTTCTTGACCGAAGGACGTACCTTCATCGTTCTTCCTTTCGGTAGCGCTCAAACTACTTCCCTACTATCTACTCGCCCAGCCGCAGGCGTTTAAAACTATGGCTGGTCTTCACACACAATCCGACCGTAGGTTGAGCTAAGCCTGCAGTCGGAAATGGAGTGCGTGTATGCGTGCCGCTATTTGTAGCGATAGGTGATGCGGCCGCGGGTCAGGTCGTACGGGGAAAGCTCCACGACAACCCTGTCACCGGGGAGAATACGGATGTAATTCATTCGGATCTTGCCAGAAATGTTGCACAGAACCGAATGACCGTTCTCGAGCTCAACCTTAAACATGGCATTGGGCAACGGTTCCTTTACCGTACCCTCGAGCTCAATTGCGTCTTCCTTCTTCACAAGCAATCATCTTTCTCTAGAAAACGACAGCGATTGAGTATTTTACAACACGTATGCACGCATCGTAATAACTTCGTAATGGCTCCACAACTAAGTGGAACTTGTTACATTTCTCCGCCTTGGAGCGAACACCAAGCACCCTGGGCATCCGTGGTGAGAATCACCGGACCGTCATTGGTAATGGCGACGGTGTTCTCGTAGTGCGCGGCGGGCAGGTGGTCGTTGGTCGTAACAATCCAACCGTCGGAGCCCGTGCTCACATGGTTGGAACCCATCGTAACCATCGGCTCGATGGCAATGACCATGCCGGCCTGGAGGCGAACGCCCCTCCCCTTCTTTCCATAGTTAGGAACGTTGGGGTCCTCGTGCATCACGCGGCCAATGCCATGACCCACATAATCACGAAGCACGCCGTAACCGTGAGACTCGGCGAGGGACTGAACGGCATAACCGACGTCCCCGATATGGTTACCGGGAACAGCCTGCTCGATGGCAGCCTTAAGGCAATCGCGCGTGACCTCGCACAAAGCCTTGGCTTCGGGCGTGGGGGTGCCGACGAAAAACGTCCATGCGTTATCGCCGACCCAACCGTCGACAACGGCTCCCGTATCGATGGAGATGATATCGCCATCGCGCAGGATCATGTCGGGGTTGGGAATACCGTGAACCACGGCATCGTTGATCGATGCGCAAATGGTCCCAGGGAACCCGCCGTAACCCTTAAAGGCAGGGGTGCCGCCATGCATGCGGATAATCTGCTCCGCGAGCTGATCGAGCTCAAAAGTCGAAACGCCGGGGCGCACCATGGCTCCAACGTGGCGGAGCGCCATCTTAGATAGCGCTCCTGCCTTCTTCATCTGCTCGATTTGCGTTGCAGACTTAATCTTGATCATAGACCGAGAGCCTCTTTGACATCCCCGTACACGGTCTCGCGAGCCTGGTCACCGTTGACCGACTTGAGCAGACCCTGGCCACGATAGTAGTCGACGAGCGGGCTCGTGGACTTCTCGTAGACGTCGAGACGGTTCTTGATGGTCTCGGGCTTGTCGTCGTCGCGCTGATACATCTCGCCGGCGCACTTGGGGCAGGTGACATCGGCGGCGGTGCCGGTGTAACCGCAGGCGCGGCAGGTGCGACGCGAAGACAGACGATCGATAATGACCTCAGGGGCCACATCGACCAGAAGGGCGCAATCAATCTCACGACCCATGGCGGAGAGCTCGGAATCGAGCGTCACAGCCTGGGCGGTGTTGCGCGGGAAGCCGTCGAGGATGAAGCCCTGCTGGGCGTCATCGGCGGCAAGGCGCTCCTTGACAAGGTCGATCACGAGCTGGTCGGGAACGAGCTCGCCAGCGTCCATGTACTTCTTAGCCTGAATACCAAGCTCGGTGCCACCCTTGACGGCAGCACGCAGCAGGTCGCCCGTGGAAATGTGAGCGACGCCAAACTCGGCGACGAGCTCCTGTGCGACGGTGCCCTTACCGGCACCCGGAGCTCCGAGCAATACGAGGTTCATGAGCAATCCTCCTCTAGCCTATTTAAAGAATCCATCGTAATCATACATCTTGATCTGGCCTTCGAGCTTATCGACCGTGTCGAGCACGACGCCGACCATGATGAGGATGGACGTGCCGCCAAAAGCCTGGATCAGATGGTTACCCGTGAAGGAGAAGATGATCGAAGGAACGATGGCGATGAGCGCCAAAAAGACAGCGCTGGGAAGCGTGATCTTGTTGAGCGCGTTCTTAATGTAGGCCGCGGTAGCCCTACCCGGACGCACGCCCGGAATAAAGCCGCCCTGTTTCTTAAGGTTGTCGGCCGTGTCATCGGGGTTGAACACCATGGAGGTGTAGAAGTACGCAAAGAACACGATGAGGACAACGTTAAGCACCCAGTTGAGCCAACCGGTCGAAAGCGCGGAGGCAACTGTCTGAATCCAGCCGATGCCGGGGAAGAACACGGCAATCTGAGCCGGGAAGTACAGCAGCGCCGAAGCGAAGATGATCGGCACGACACCCGCGGTGTTGACCTTGATGGGCAGGTAGGTGGTCTGGCCACCCATCATGCGACGGCCCACGACGCGCTTAGCGTAGGAGACCGGGATGCGGCGCTGGCCGCGCTCAAGGAAAACAATCAGCGGGATAACCAGCAGGATGATGGCGCAGATGATCACCATGGTGATGATGCCACCGGCATTGCCCTCGGTGCTGGAGAAGATCGCCTGCGGCAGGCCGGCCATGATGTTCGCAAAGATGATCAGCGACATGCCATTGCCGATACCGCGCTGGGTGATGAGCTCACCAATCCACATGATCAGCATGGCGCCCGCGGTGAGCGTACCGACGATCATGAGGTCGAAGATGATCTCGGGAGCGCCGGCGCCATTGAAGCTGATACCGAAGCTCTTAAAGAGGAAGAGGTAACCCACGGAGTTGAGGATTGCCAGAGCCAGGGTGAGGTAACGCGAATACTGCGTAATCTTGGTCTGACCGACCTCGCCCTCGCGGGCAAGCTCATGCAGGGAAGGCACGACGGCCTGGAGCATCTGGAGGATGATCGAGCTGGTGATGTAAGGCATGATGCCCAGCGAAAACACCGACACATAGCTCAACGCACCGCCAGAGAAAAGATTCAGGAGGGCCATAGCACCTGCGGCGACCGAATTGTTATCGGTCGAGAAAAGGCCCAGCATCCCCTGGAAGGGAATGCCGGGCACAGGAACGTGCGCACCAATGCGGTACACGACGAGCATAGCTATGGTAAAAAGAATCTTTTCGCGCAATTCTTTGATGCGGAAAGCATTCTTAAGACCATTTAGCACGGCAGCTCGACCTTTCCGCCGGCGGCCTCGATCTTGGCCTGCGCAGAAGCGCTGACCTTGTCGACCTTGACCGTGAACTTCTTGGTGAGCTCACCATTGCCGAGCACCTTGACGGGCTCGAACTCGCTCTTGGTGATGCGAGCGGCCTTAAGAGCGGCACCGTCGATCACAGCGCCGTCCTCGAACTTACGCTCGAGACGCTCAACGTTAACGGCGGTGTACTCGATACGACGGGGGTTGCGGAAGCCCGGAAGCTTGGGCAGGCGCATAGCCAGCGGAGTCTGGCCACCCTCGAAGCCGGCACCCTTGGTGCCGCCAGAGCGGGAACCCTGGCCCTTCTGGCCGCGGCCAGAAGTGGTGCCGTGACCCGAAGAATTGCCACGGCCGACGCGCTTGCGGTTCTTGGTGGAACCGGGCGCGGGAGTAAGATCGTGAAGCTGCATTTGCTACTCCTCTACAATCTCGACAAGGTGCTTGACCTTGAAGATCATGCCGCGGACGGACTCGTTGTCAGCAATCTCGCGAACCTCGCGGATCCTGTGGAGACCGAGGGCACGGACAGTACGGACCTGGTCCTGCTTGCAACCGTTGGTGCTGCGGACCTGCTTGATCTTGATGGTGTCAGCCATGCTTAGTTCTCCTTACCGACGAACATCTCGGAGACCGTCAGGCCACGGCGAGCCGCGACGTCCTCAGGGCTGGAGAGCTCCTTGAGGCCCTCGACGGCAGCCTTGATGATGTTGAGGCCGTTGTCGGTACCGAGGGACTTGGACAGGACGTTCTTGATGCCAGCAAGCTCGAAGAGGGGACGCACAGCGCCGCCGGCGATAACGCCGGTACCCTCGACAGCGGGCTTGATGATGATGCGGCCGGCACCAAAGTGGCCGAGAACCTCGTGCGGGATGGTGCCCTGCTCGGTCACCGGCACGTGGAACATGTTCTTCTTGGCATCAAGAGACGCCTTGGAGATGGCCAGGGGCACCTCAGCGGACTTGCCCATGCCAACGCCGACGTTGCCCTTGCCGTCGCCAACGACGACGAGAGCGACGAGGCTCATGCGACGACCACCCTTGACGGTCTTCGACACGCGGTTGATGTAAACGACGCGCTCCTCGAACTCGGAGGCCTCGCGCTGCTGCTTCTGATTACGAGCCATGTGCTACATACCTCCTAGAACTCGAGACCGGCGGCACGAGCACCGTCGGCGAGGGCCTTGACGCGGCCATGGTAGATACGGCCACCGCGATCGAAGGCGACCTTGGTGATGCCGGCCTCGATGGCACGCTTGCCAACGAGCTGACCGACCTTCTCCGCAGCCTCCTTGTTCGAGGTGTGGGTGCCCTTGAACTCGGCCTCGAGGGTCGAGGCGGAGACGAGCGTCAGGCTGGAGCCCTTGCTGTCGTCGATGATCTGGGCATAGATGTTGGCGTTAGTACGGGTCACGCGAAGACGCGGACGCTCGGAGGTACCCGAGACCTTGCCGCGAACACGACGCTGACGACGCTTGAGGCCTTCCAGCTTCGCCTTATGCTTGTTCATACGTAAACTCCTAAAAAGGTTGATCTTGCCAGCACCTGACGGGGTGCTGGTCTTATGCGAGTGAGTCGGTTACGACTACTTGGCGGCCTTACCCAGCTTGCGGCGGATGTGCTCGCCAACGTAGTGGATACCCTTGCCCTTGTAAGGCTCGGGAGGACGATGGCCGCGGATCTCAGCGGCGATCTGACCGACCTGCTGCTTGTTGATACCCTTGACGTTCACGTGGGTGTTGTCGGGAACCTCGAAGGTGATGCCCTCGGGAGCCTCGACGATCACGGGGTGCGAGAAGCCCAGGGAGAACTCGAGGTTCTTGCCCTTCTGCTGCACGCGGTAACCGACGCCGGCGAGCTCGAGCTTCTTCTCGAAGCCCTCGGAAACGCCAACAACCATGTTGTGGATGAGGGCGCGGGTGAGGCCGTGGCGGGCACGGGTCTCACGCTCGTCGTCGGGACGGGAAACGGTGAGGACGTTGTCCTCGACGTTGATAGCGAGCTTCTCAAAGACATCGAGCTCGAGCTGGCCCTTGGGGCCCTTGACGACAACGTTGTTGCCGTTGACTGCCACTTCGACTCCGGCGGGAATCTGGACAGGCTTATTACCGATACGAGACACGGTGATCTCCTTTCCTTCTACCTACCGAGCGAATTACCAGACGTAAGCGATGATCTCGCCGCCGACGTTGTGCTTGCGAGCATCGCGGTCGGTCATGACGCCATGGCTGGTGGAAATAATGGCGGTACCAAGGCCACCGCGGACGCGGGGCATGTCGGCAACGCCGGTGTACTTACGCAGGCCCGGCTTGGAAATGCGGCGGATGCCGTTGATGACCTTAGCCTTCTTGGGACCATACTTAAGCGTGATGTGCAGAGTCTTCTGGGGAACGGTGTCCTCGACATCGTAGCCCTCGATGTAGCCCTCCTCGTGCAGAACACGAGCGATCTCGACGAGCTTCTTGCTGCTCGGCATGGAGACCGTGGCCTTGTTCACAGAGTTAGCGTTACGGATGCGCGTAAGCATATCTGCGATCGGGTCTGTAAGGTTCATACAGATTCTCCTTCGTTCTTGATGAACACGTGCTCTTGGTTCTTCGCCGCCCTTAACGGCAAAGCCTTTTTAGCGCGTTTTCCCTGTTCCAAACTGATGCTTGAAACGCTGGTAGTGACTTACCAGCTGGCCTTCTTAACGCCGGGAAGCTCGCCCTTGAGTGCAAGCTCGCGGAAGCAGACACGGCACAGGCCGAACTTGCGGTACACAGAGTGCGGACGGCCGCAGCGCTGGCAGCGCGTGTACTCACGAGTAGAGAACTTCTGCTTGCGATTGCACTTGACGATCATCGATGTCTTAGCCACTTATATCCTCCTCACATAGAGTATTGTTCGCCCCAAGCGCCGCCCCCTTGTGGGAACGGCGCTTATAGGGCAGGTGAACCTATTTCTTGAACGGGAAACCGAAGGCGTCCAGAAGGGCCTTGGCCTCCTCATCGGTGTTGGCGGTGGTCACGAAAGTGATGTCCATACCACGCTGGTGATCGACGGAGTCGAAGTCGATCTCGGGGAAGATGAGCTGCTCGGTGACGCCCATGGAGAAGTTACCACGGCCGTCGAAGCTCTTGGCGGAGATGCCGCGGAAGTCGCGGATACGGGGGATCGCGACGGAGGTCAGACGATCGAAGAACTCCCACATACGGTCGCCACGCAGGGTAACCTTGCAGCCGATCGGCATACCAGCGCGCAGGCGGAAGGTAGCGATGGACTTGCGGGCACGGGTGATCATCGGCTGCTGGCCGGTGATGGCGCGCAGGTCGCGCACGGCACCGTCGATGGCCTTGGAATCGGTAGCGGCCTCGCCGACACCCATGTTCACGACGATCTTCTCAAACTTGGGGATCATCATGACGTTCTCGTACTGGAACTTGTCCTGAAGCTGCTGCTTGACCTCGTTGTTGTACTTGGTCTTCAGACGCGGCACATACTTCTCTTCTGCCATTGTTCACTCCTTCTTGGGGTTTTAAGCACGGGGCGTGGCCACGATGGGTTGTCCTCGTGCCTCCTGGCTGCATCCGCGCCGCTCATGGCATTTCGCGGTTTGGACTCGACGCAGCAGGAGCCGACAAAACAATCGGTACTATACGCGCATCGGGAGCGTATTTCCAGAAAAACCTCGTCTGCCTGCACAACTCCACAACTCCCCCGCACAAATGGGTCCCAAAAAGCAGTTGCGGTGAAATAGGGACTGTTTGGTGGTCTAGCAGGCTTGAACAATCCGTATTTCACCGCAACTTATTTGGTGGGGATGCGATTAGCGTTTGCGGGGGACGAGTTTGGTGCGGCGCAGGTGGATCATCTCGGCGGCGATGGAGATAGCGATCTCCTCGGGGTCCTCGGCCTCGATGGAAACGCCGATCGGCAGGTGCAGCTCGTCGATCTGCTCCTGCGTAAAGCCCTCCTGCTCCAGGCGGGCGCGCACAAAGGCCGTCTTGCGGCGCGAACCCAGGCAGCCCAGATAGGCGGGTTTGGCGCGCATGGCCTGAATCACCACGTCGATATCGGACTTGTGACCCGCCGTGGCGACGACCACCAGGTCGCGCGGGCCGATGGGGCACTGCTTGCTCAGGTTCTTGTAGTCGACCAGACGACGGTCGTAGACACCGGGCACCCATTCGGGGGTCAGCGTGCCGGGGCGGTCGTCGCAAGCCACGACGGCAAAGCCCGCCGCCGTGAGCACCCGCGCCGTCGCAGCGCCCACGTGGCCGCAGCCAAAGATATAGGCCAGGCCCTCGGGGCAGAGCGTCTCGATGTGCGCCGGGGGAATCTCGGAGGCCGCGTTGGTGTAGGTGACCTTACTCCCCTCCTCCACCAGCGAAAGCCCGGGGCAGCCCGCAATGGTGCGGCGCGATTCCTCGCCATGGTACTTGGCCACATCGCCCTCGAGCGCGCTCGCGATAAACGGCTCAAAGTCGATGACGAAGTCGCCGATGCGCCGATAGGCCAAGACGTCGGCGATTTCCTGGAACAACGGTGCCCGAGTCGCATCCAAATGCAGGTAGCACAGGCAGATGGCACCGCCGCAGATCATGCCGGTATCGGAGTTCTCGCCGCCCATGGTGTAGCGGACCAGACGCGATTTACCCCCGGCCAGCAGCTCGCGCGCCTCGTCCAGCGCAAAGAGCTCAATCTTGCCGCCGCCGATAGTGCCCGCCTGGCTGCCATCGGCAAAGACAGTCATCCATGCGCCCACACCGCGCGGGGACGACCCCGCCGTACCGGCCACTACCACCAGCTCGCACGCCTCGCCAACACGCAGGGCGGCAAGCGCCGCATTCACCACATCGAGCTTTTCCATTGCCGCCTTCTATCCTCTAAAGACATCGGTGAGCATAGCAAGTGCCTCAAGCACGCCGCCGCCGACCGACGTCGCCTTGTCCGAAATGTAGTTGATATAGCTGGCATCGCTGCGCGGGTCGACGTCGGCACATTTAAAGCCCCCGGTCACCTGAACGCCATCTGCCAAAAGACCGCGCAGACAGCCGTCAATCGTCGTGAACATGGGCGTATCGCCCGCGTAGCCGATCACGTCTCCGGCGCTCACGATGTCGCCGATTGCGCGGTCGGACCGAAACACGCCGGCGGC
>URJD01000019.1 GCA_900548075.1 uncultured Collinsella sp. | reverse complement strand
ATGTACCCCATACGCGAAGGGATGCGCATGTATCTGAAGATCGACATGTTCTAGCCGGGCTTACTCCCGCAGTGGCGCCGCGCGCCCCATCAACTCTGCCGATTTTCACCTTCACGCATATAAAGGAGTCCCGCCATGCGCGACAAGCTCGAAAAGATTATCAAGGCCTACGAGGAGCTCGAGAAGAAGCTTTCTGACCCGGCCGTCGCCTCCGATATCAAGGAGTTCACGCGTCTCAACAAGGAGTACGCGCACCAGTCCGACCTCATTGCCGCCTCGCGCGAGTACATCGGCGCGCTCGATGACATCGAGGCTGCCAAGGAAATGCTGCACGATACCACCGATGCCGATGAGAAGGAGATGCTCCAGATGGACATCTCCGAAAACGAGGCCAAGCTCCCCCAGCTCGAGGAAGACATCAAGTACATGCTCATCCCGAGTGACCCCAACGACGACAAGAACACCATCGTCGAGATTCGCTCCGCCGCCGGTGGCGACGAGGCAGCCATCTTCGCCGGCGACTTGTACAAGATGTACCAGCGCTTCTGCGAATCGCGCGGCTGGAAGACCACCGTGCTCGATTCCAGCCCCAGCGAGGCCGGCGGCTTTAAGTCCATCGAGTTCAAGGTCGAGGGCGACCGCGTCTACTCCGTCATGAAGTTCGAGTCCGGCGTGCATCGCGTCCAGCGCGTTCCCAAGACCGAGTCCCAGGGCCGCATTCAGACCTCCACGGCTACCGTCGCCGTACTTCCCGAGGCCGAGGAAATTGACGTCCAGATCAACCAGTCCGACCTGCGCATCGACACCTACTGCGCCTCCGGCCCTGGCGGTCAGTGCGTTAACACTACCTACTCCGCCGTGCGCATCACCCACTTGCCCACCAACACCGTGGTGCAGTCGCAGGAGCAGCGCTCCCAGATTCAGAACCGCGAGGTCTGCATGCAGATGCTGCGTGCTCGTCTGTACGAGATGGAGCTCGAGAAGCAGCAGGCAGAGCTTGGTGCCGAGCGCCAGAGCCAGATCGGCCACGGCAACCGTTCCGAGAAGATCCGTACCTACAACCAGCCCCAGGACCGCGTGACCGATCACCGTATCGGCTTCAACTCCACCTACAACGGCGTCCTTCTGGGCGATCAGCTCGGCACCGTCATCGAGGCGCTCGCCGCCGCCGAGCGAGCCGAGAAGCTGGCACAGGCTGTTTAGTAGTTACGCGGTTCTACGAACCGCGTAACCGGTCGACGCTGCGCGCCGCCCAGAGCGACAATTTGTCATTCAAAAGGCAAGGCATGACCAGAAGGTCTATGCCTTGCCTTTTTCATGCCAACTTGTTCGCTCTGGACGTCGCTCGCTGGCATTGCCAAAACATCGGCGTTGTCTTGGTCCGGGGTGCAATAAATTGAGAGTGGATAATCTCCCACTTTTTGCGTTCATTGCTGTCCAAAGTGGGAGATTTTCCACTCTCGTGAGGTGAGTGTCCTAAAATCCACTCTCATTTCGGCTTGGGCAGCTATTTTGGGATGGGTAAATTGCTTTTTGAGTTTATTTGGTTTGATTTGGGAACTCATAAACTGTTTAACTGGTTAAACCTGCTTAAAGCGTTGGTCTACAGCCAAAAATAATGCTCTAAAAATCGTCCAAGAAGTCGCAAGCCATTTTTTGCCGCGTCGTGCGTCAAGCGATTCGGCAAGTATTTGGTTAGATATTGGTCAGTTTTGGGGCAACCTTGCCAAAAGCTTGACGGATGCAAATCTAGACGTCGACAAATGAGCACTTCGATTGCGCCCTGAGCAAAATTCTGGGCTGATTCTCGATAATCGCTTCCAATCGTCCCTTACCGCGTGCCACCCTCGCGTACAATCTGCTCCGACATTCACGCGCCGCCCGGCGCTCAAGAGGGGAGGACCCCATGGCAAACGAGATCTGGACCATCAAGCGTTGTCTCGAGTGGACCAAGGAGTACCTGGCCGAGCGCGGCGAGGAGCATCCCCGTCTTTCTGCCGAGTGGCTGCTGTGCGCGGCCACGGGTCTGGCGCGCATCGACTTGTATATGCGCATGGATGAAACGCTCGACGCGGCCCAGCTCGAAACCATGCACGCGGCCGTCGTCCGCCGTGCCAAGGGCGAACCGCTGCAGTACATCACGGGTAGCACACAGTTCCGCATGATCGACGTTGCCTGCGCCCCCGGCGTACTCATCCCGCGTCCCGAGACCGAGATGCTCGTCGAGGAAGTGCTGAACTATCTGGACGCCGAGGTGCTGAGCCCCGAGGCCGCTGCCCGTCAGCGCGTGGAGTTGCCTTGGAACGATGAGGTCGAGCAGGCCCGCAAGGCCGAGGCCGCGCTGGCCGATGAACGCGCGACCGCCGAGCGCCGTGCCGCCAACTTAACGGCTGCCGATGAGGCCGCGTTGGGCGGCGATGTGCTCGGTAGCCGCGCCTATGCCGAGGAGCTGGCCGATCGCGAGGCGGAGGAAGCTGCTGCGCAGGCCGCTGAAGCCGAGGCCATGGAAGCCTCCGAGCCCGAGCTCGACGAATACGGCATCGCCATCGAGAGCAACGACCAGCAGGCGACTCCCACGCAAGACGCCGCCGAGGCTAACGAGTCCGCTCCGACCGAGCCCCGCACCGCCCGCGTCCTCGAGGTCGGTTGCGGCACGGGCTGCATCTCGCTCTCGCTTGCCTGGGAGCGCCGCGGCCACGTCACCTGCACCGCTACCGATATCGAGCCGCGCGCCATCGACCTTGCTATCAAAAACCGCGACGCCCTTGGCCTCACGTCCGACGAGGTCGCCTTCAGCCTCACCAACCTGGTGAGCTCTGTTCCTCGCGAAGAGTGGGGCACCTTTGACGTGCTCGTCTCCAACCCGCCCTACATCCCCACCGATGTCATGCGTTCGCTGCCGCACGAGGTCAAGGACTTTGAGCCCGACCTGGCGCTCGAGGGCGGTGCCGACGGCCTGGATATCTTCCGCCGCCTGCTCAACGCGGCCCCCTATATGTTGCGCGCCGGCGGCCTTTTTGCCTGCGAGCTCTACGAGGGCGCCCTCGACGCCGCCGCCGAGCTCTGTCGCCAGGCGGGCCTTTCGGACGTGCGCATCGTCCGCGACCTCACCGATCGCCCCCGCATCGTCCGAGCCATCGTCGCAGAGCCCAAACGGCGTCAGTAACATTTATTAACTGATTTATCAAAAACTATAAAGTAGTTTATAATTAGGACGGCTGAAAGAGGTCGGCCCATGCAACCTCCTACCTTTCGGGAAATCATTGCCCTGCTCAAACACGATGGATTCGTGAAAGTCGCGCAGGTCGGCAGCCATGCTAAGTATGTTTCTGGTGATCGCGTTGTGACCGTAAATGGCTCTGGTGGCAATCGGCCGAAGAAGGGGACATGGGCAAGCATTCGCCGGCAAGCTGGTTGGTAGCCGAAGGGGTCATAATGAAACAACGATTTACCTATGACTGCGTTCTCATAAAAGAAGACGACGGTTACTGTGCCAGCTTCCCGCAGGTCCCCGGGGCCTTTGCCGATGGCGATACGCGCGAAGAAGCAATAGCTCATGCCATCGAGGCGCTGATGGCGTTTTTGGCCGACGATCTTAACAATGGTCGGGCTCCGGCTGGGTACGAGCGTTCGGCCGAGGTCGTGGCCCTTTCAGTCGAAATCGACCACGAGGACGCTCGGGAAGCGGCGTGTCGAACGTTTAAGGACGCGGCGGCGGACCTCAGGGTTTCCGCACCGCGAATCACTGCGCTGGTCAAAGCCGGCAAACTCGATGTTGAGCTTGTCGACGGCCGTCGGATGATTACGATCGACAGCATCGAGCGTTACGCCGCCCAAGAACGCCACGCCGGCAGGCCAAAGAAGTTCGTCGCAGTCCAATAACCCCTCGTTGCCTACTGATCTCGGGCTTCACTTCTGCAGAAAAGACCCTTCGAGCCTATTTCCGCTCTTGCAATATACCGTAAAACTTCTACTATAGAAGGAGAAAGGTATGTCAAATCAGCCGCATCGATACCGCATTGTGCTCGATTACATCGAGCCTTGGCTCGATGAGCAGGATGAGTCTACGTTGCGACAGATTTACGCAGACCTTTTGGTGCTCGAGAAGGAAGGTCCCAGCCTTGGTCGTCCGCTGGTCGACCGCGTAAAGGGCTCGAAGCTTCATCATTTAAAGGAGCTGAGAGTGACGTCGTGTGGTGGGCAGGTGATTCGCATCCTCTTCGCCTTTGACCCCAAGCGCCAGGCGGTATTGCTATTGGCGGGTGATAAGTCACGAGCGGGATCGTCAAGGGCAAAATGGAACGGTTGGTATGCGATTAACATTCCAAGGGCCGAGCAAATATACCGTCGCCACGTAAGGAGGCTCGATCGAGATGGAACTGCATGAGTATATGGAATCTCGCGGGATAACACGCGACTCCATTACCGCCGAGCAGGAGAGGACTCGCGATCGTATCGAAGCCTATAAGCTTGCTCAGATTCGCAGGTTAAAAGATCTAACACAGGCGTCGGTCGCCCAGTCGATGGGCGTTTCTCAAAAACGTGTATCCGAGCTCGAGCGTGGGGAGTTGGGTTCGATGAGGCTCGACACGCTGAGCAGGTACGCAGAGAGCCTCGGCGGAAAACTGGTTGCAAGCATCGAGTTTCCCGATCGTACCGTTACGCTTGCGCGCTAAAAATCTTCAATTAACCCCCTCACTTTCACCGACTACTAGAGCCGCTCACCAAACCAACATGCGCTCTGGGCAAATAGGTTGAACGTTTCGTGCGAGAATGCCCCACAGTAAACAAACTTGCACCAGAGCGTAAGGGGCTGGCATACACATGCAGACGGTCTATCGGGTATACGAGGGAACGCGCGAGCCGCATCGGCTTGCCGTCGAGCGCGCGGCCGAGGTGCTCGGCCGCGGCGGCCTGGTCTTGATCCCGACCGAGACCGTCTACGGTGTCGCCGTGGCGGTCAACGCCTTCTCGGACGCCGTGCCCCAAGATACAAGCGAATTCCCATCGTGGCCGCGCGATCCGCAGGCTGTCGTCAATGGCGCCGCGGTCCCTGCGCTCGGTACCGGCTACCGCCGCATCTTTACCCTCAAGCAGCGCAAGCTCACCCAAACGGTCGCCTGGCTGGTTGATAATGCCGAAGCACTCGACCGCTATGGCGTGGATATCCCCGAAGAGGCTCGCGTGCTCGCGCGACGATGCTGGCCGGGAGCCCTGACTATCGTGGTCAAGGCGGCCCCCTGCGTGCCGACCTTTATGCGTGCCGCCGACGACACGGTGGCTCTTCGCGCGTCGGCCTCGCCTGTGGTCCAAGCGCTCATCCGCGCCTGCGGCAGTCCCCTTGCCTGTACGAGCGCCAACACGCACGGCGCGCCCTCGCCGGCAAGCTTTGCCGCCGTCGAGGGTCGCATCCTGGAGGGGGTCGATGTTGCCGTCGACGCCGGTGAGACCCCGTGTCGCGACGCCTCGACCATCGTATCGTTCCAGCACGGCGGGCTCCAGATCCTGCGCCAAGGCGCACTTCCCGCATCAGAGATCGAGCGGGTCCTGTCCGACCCGATGCAATAGAAAGGTGTAAGCGATGTCGTTGAATCTGGGCAGCCTGGGCATGGAAGATGCCTCGTTTGACTTTGGCGGTTCCTACATCATGGCGCTCGACTGCGGCACCACCTCGGTACTTGCGACCATCGTCGACGAGTACGGATGCATCGTCGCGCAGGCACGTCGCAGCGTCAAAACCAGCTTCCCACGTCCCGGTTGGGTAGAGCAAGACCCCATGACGGTCCTTGCCAGCCAGATCGCCGTCATGATGGAAGTCCAGTTTAAGAGCGGTATCCACTCCGACCGCATTGCCGCCATCGGCATCTCCAACCAGCGCGAGACCACGGTGGTCTGGGACCGCGTGAGCGGTCAGCCGATCTATAACGCCATCGTATGGCAGTGCCGCCGTACCGCGCCGGCAATCGACGCGTTGGTTGAACAGGGTTGCGAGGAGCTGGTGCGCTCTCGCACGGGACTCACGCTCGACCCGTATTTCTCGGCCTCCAAGGTGCAGTGGATTCTCGACAACGTCGACGGCGCACGCGAGAGCGCGGCGGCGGGTGACCTCATGTTTGGCACCATCGACACCTGGCTCATCTACAACCTCACCGGCGGCCAGGTCTTTGCCACCGACTACACCAATGCCAGCCGCACGGCACTCTTTAATATTCATACGCTCGATTGGGATGACGACCTGCTGGCACTCTTTGATGTTCCACGTTCCATGATGCCCGAGGTTCGCTGGAGCTCGGGCGACTACGGCCGCGTCGCGAGCGACATCATGACCAACATGCCGCCCATCATGGGTGTGGCGGGCGACCAGCAGGCGTCGCTGTTTGGTCACTGCTGCTTCCATCCCGGCCAGACCAAAAACACCTATGGCACGGGCTGCTTTATGCTCATGAACACCGGCGACGAGATCGTCGAATCCAAGAACGGTCTGGTCTCCACCATCGGTATCGCTGCGAACGGGAAGATCAGCTATGCACTCGAGGGCTCCATCTTTGCCGCCGGTTCCACCATGAACTGGCTTCGCAACAATATGGGCATCATCTCGAGCGTGAGCGAGTCGGCACAACTCGCCGCTTCGATTAGCGACAACGAGGGCTGCTACTTCGTTCCCGCCTTTGCGGGTCTGGGCGCTCCCTGGTGGGACCCGCATGCCCGCGGTATCGTGTGCGGTCTGACCGGCGCCTCGAGCCGTGCGACCATCGTACGTGCCGCCTGCGAATCCATGGCATATCAGAGCTACGACGTGCTGCGCGCCATGGAGCAGGACGTGGGGCTTTCGATCGAGCGCCTGTCTGTCGATGGCGGTGCCTCGCGCAACGAGTTCATCATGCAATTCCAGGCCGACCTGCTGGATATCCCGGTTCTGCAATGCGAGACGGTGGAGACCACGGCAATCGGCGCCGCGTATTTGGCGGGTCTTGCCGTCGGCTATTGGGAAGACCTTGAAGAGCTGGAGCAAAATGCCCAGATCGTTAGGACCTTCCTTCCCCATATGTCCGCCGAGCGTCGCGAGCAAAACCTTGCGGGCTGGCGTGATGCAGTCAAGCGCTCGCTCAGTACCGCACAGTAGGGCTGCGATGGGCTGCTCGATACAACAAACCGCTAAACTTATGCATGGCGTGCGGCGGCAACATTGCTGCGCGCCTTGTCAGCAAGGCCGTTTTGCGGCCGCAACGAAAGGGGCAATCAACCCATGACCGTCACCTACGATGCGTCCCGTGTGACGCTTGTCGATCATCCGCTCGTCCAGCACAAGCTGTCGATCCTGCGCGACAAAAACACCGGCACCAACCAGTTCCGTCAGCTCGTGCGCGAACTCGCGCTTTTTGACGGCTACGAGGCCATGCGCGACCTGCCTATGGAAGACGTCGAGGTCGAGACCCCCATCACTACCGCCACGTTCAAACAGCTTGCCGGCAAGAAACTCGCCATCGTGCCCATCCTGCGTGCGGGCCTTGGCATGGTCGACGGCATCCTCGACCTGGTGCCCTCCGCTCGCGTGGGCCACATCGGCATGGAGCGCGACGAGGTCACCCACGAGCCGCACGAGTATTACTGCAAGATGCCCAAGGATATCGACCGGCGCATCTGCCTGGTCGTCGACCCCATGCTCGCCACGGGCGGTTCGGCCGAGATGGCCATCAGCTACCTGCGCGAGCGCGGTGTCAAGGACATCCGCATGCTGTGCATCGTCGCTGCCCCCGAGGGCCTCAAGTCGCTGACCGAGAAGGACCCAGATGTGCATATCTATACCTGCGCTATCGACGACCATCTCAACGAGGCTGCCTACATCGTTCCCGGCCTGGGCGACGCCGGCGATCGCATCTACGGCACGCTCTAGTCGCTGGGCTAAGACGGCCGCGGCTGCAAATAGGAAGAAATGGTGCGCGCGGGCAAGTAGAAGACGCCTGTGCGCACCTTTAGTTAATGGACGTTTTGCCCTGCAGGGTTCGAGAAAAACGTATTACCGTACCTGCGGCATAAAGAAGGTCTTAAGAAAACGAACAGGTGCGTATTAACCGATGCTTTTTCGGTTGTACTTTAGCGATTGGCTCGTACAATAGTCACCAATGTTTGGCGGGAACTGTTCTGTGAGGCGTTAAAAAAGAAAGTGAGGACGCCAATGTTTCAGATAGCCGATTTGCTCGCTATCGTTGCAGGCGCCATCGCGGGCGCGGTCGCCTTCCTTCCCTTTGTCTTTACGCTCAAGCCGGTTCTTGACGATAAGCAGAATGCGGACATGCTCAAGGGTATGGTGAGTCTGGCGGTCTCGGCGATCGCCCTGCTCGTCTTTACCTTGGTTGTGTTTGTGTTGTTCGGAGAGGCATTTCGCATGTTCCTCCTGGGCGAGGCGATCGGCTTCGTGGCCTTTATGGCCGCCTGCACGGTTCGTGTCGCCAAGGCGCTGCGAGATCCTCATGAGGTCGAAAGGTAAGTCGTGGAAATTTTTGAAAAGCTGCCTGATGAGATTAATCATCTGGTCAGCGAGTTCAGCTCCACCCCTGTCGTGGGCGATCTGAGCTGCGGCATCACGCAGTACTCGTTTTGGCTGATCGTCTCCACGATCGTGCTCCTGATCGTCCTGGCCGTGTTCAAGAAGAAGCAGACCCTGGTTCCCAAGGGCTTCTTCGTCAACGGTTTCGAGTACATCATCGAGTACGTCGAGAACGATATCGGCAAGGGCGTCGTGGGTGAGAACTGGAAGAAGCACTTCCCGTTCCTGTGCTCGCTTTTCCTGTTCATCCTGATCAATAACATGATCGGCCTGATCCCGGGAATGAAGCCCGGCACCGGCGCAATCGGCTCCACCGCCGCGCTCGCCATCTTCGCTTTCGTGTACTTCATCTACTACGGATGCAAGGCTCACGGCGTGATCGGCTACATCAAGAGCCTCGCCCCGCAGGGCGTGAGCTTCCCGATGAACGTGCTCGTGTGGGTCGTCGAGCTTTTCTCGACCTTCCTGCGCCTCATCACGCTCGCCGTCCGTCTGTTCTGCAACATGTTCGCAGGACACGTGGTCATGGGCTCGTTCGCCATCATGGCGAGCATGTTCATGCAGCCGCTGCTTCAGCAGGTTTCCGCGGCCCACGCCGTCGGCGCCCTGCCTTCGCTGGCCTGGCTTGCCATCCTCATCCTGATCTATGCGATCGAGCTTGTGGTCGGCGCCATCCAGGCTTACGTCTTCACGGTCCTTACCGCCGTGTATGTCTCCGAGGCAGAGGAGGTCGCGGAGGAGGAGTAGTCTTCCGTTCGCGCCTTAAAGGTAAGGCAATTCGTTAAACCGCCGGTGCCCGTACCCATGGAGTCCGGCAGTTATAAAAAGGTTATCCTGCGTGAAATAAGACACGCACGACAAAGGAGGAATCGTGGGAGTTATCGGTTACGGTCTCGGTGTTATCGGCGCTGGTCTTGCTATCGGCCTGTCTGCTCTGGGTGCTACGGGTGCTATGGCCCGTCAGCCTGAGGTCCAGGGCCGCGTGTTCACCGTCTTCATCATGGGCTCCGCCTTCGGCGAGGCTCTGGCTCTGATCGGCTTCGTTGTCGCGCTGATCGTTAAATAGCACGGAGCGTCAAGTATGAATCTTTCATCCCAGAAGAGCGCGATCGCACTCTCCGCGTCCGCGGCCGCGCTGCTCATGCCGGTTTCCGCGTTCGCTGAGGACGGCGCTGCCGGTGCGGACATCCTCATCCCTAAGATGGCGGAGTTCATCCCGGCGCTTATCGCCTTCCTGATTATCTGGATCGTGCTGGCCAAGGTCGCCCTGCCGGGCATCATGAAAACCATGGAGGAGCGCGGCAAGAAGATCGAGGAGAGCCTCGACGAGGCCGAGAAGACCAAGCAGGAGGCTATCGCCAAGCGCGCTGAGTCCGACTCGATCGTCACCGACGCCCGTCGTCAGGCTGCCGACATCGTTCTCGAGGCCCGTAAGGACGCCGAGTCCGAGCGTGCCCGTATCATCGAGGCTGCTCACAAGGAGGCCGAGGAAATCATCGCCAAGGCCCATACGACCGTCGAGGACGAGCGCAAGTCCATCTACGCCGGTGCCGCGAGCTCCATCGCCGACCTGTCCGTTGCCGTCGCCACCAAGATCGTGGGCGAGGCACTCGATGACGAGGCCGAGCAGAAGAAGCTCATCGAGCGCTACATCCAGGAAGCAGGTAGCCTGAATGCCGACTAGCCGCTATCAGGACAAGGTGCTCGAGACCTACGCGCGCTCCCTTCTGGAAGCCGCTAAGGCCGAGAACCATGTGTTCGAGGACCTCGAGATGATCGAGCGCCTGGCTTCTGCCAGCCCCGAGATCATCGCCGTGCTCGACACCATGTCCAAGCGCGACCAGCTCGACCTTCTTCCCAAGGTGGCAGCTGCCTTTAAGTATGTTGCCGAGGAAGACGAGGATGTAGTGGGCGTGACCGTCACCACGGCGATCCCGCTCGACGACGAGCTGCGTCAAACCATCACTAAGAAATGCGAGCAGGACTTCGGCCGCAAGGTATTCCTTATCGAGCAGGTCGACCCGTCTATCGTGGGCGGCCTGGTGCTCGAGGCCCGCGGCGAGCGTCGTGACATTTCCGTCAAGACGCAGCTGCGCATCGCGCAGGAGACCCTCGCAAACTCTGCTAATTCGTACGGAGGTGAAGCCTAATGTCCGAAACCCTCAATGCCCAGGATATCGCCAAGAAACTGCAGGAGCAGCTCACGAGCCTCTCCGCGACGGTCGATACGCATGAGGTTTCAACGGTCGACGAGGTAGGCGACGGCATCGCGCGCGTCTCCGGCCTCAAGAGCGCCATGGCAGGCGAGCTTCTGGAGTTCAAGAGCTCCGATACCGGTGAGACCGTCTTCGGCCTTGCCCAGAACCTTGACCGTGACGAGGTCGGCGCCGTTCTGTTTGGTGCCGTCGACTCCATCAAGGAAGGCGACGAGTGCCGCACCACTGGCCGCATTATGGATATCCCCGTGAGCCGCGCCATGCTCGGCCGCGTCGTCAATCCGCTCGGCCAGCCCATCGACGGCCTGGGCGACATCGTCGCCACGCACCGTCGTCCCATTGAGTTCAAGGCCCCCGGCGTCATCGACCGTACCCCGGTGTGCGAGCCGGTTCAGACCGGCCTGTTGGCCATCGACTCCATGGTGCCTATCGGCCGCGGTCAGCGTGAGCTCATCATCGGCGACCGTAAGACCGGTAAGACCGCCATCGCCATCGACGCTATCCTCAATCAGCGCGGCAAGGGCATGGTCTGCATCTATGTCGCCATCGGCCAGAAGGCCTCCACGGTTGCCAACATCCGCGAGACCCTCGCTCAGCACGGTGCGCTCGACTACACCATCATCGTTTCGGCCACCGCTGCCGATTCCGCCCCTATGCAGTACATCGCGCCTATGGCCGGTGCCGCTATCGGCGAGTTCTTCATGTACAACGGCGAGGACGGCAAGCCCGCCAGCGAGACCAACCCCGGCGGCCACGTGCTCGTCATCTACGACGACCTGTCCAAGCAGGCTGTGGCCTACCGTCAGATGTCGCTGACGCTGCATCGTCCGCCCGGACGCGAGGCCTATCCTGGCGACATCTTCTACCTGCACTCTCGTCTGCTCGAGCGTGCAGTCAAGATGTCCAAGAAGAACGGTTATGGCTCCATGACGGCTCTTCCGATCATCGAGACCCAGGACGGCGACGTCTCGGCCTACATTCCGACCAACGTCATTTCCATTACCGATGGTCAGATCTACCTGCAGTCCGAGCTCTTCTTCCAGGGCCAGCGCCCGGCAGTCGACGTGGGCATTTCCGTGTCCCGCGTTGGTGGCGACGCGCAGACCAAGGCTATGAAGCAGGTCGCCGGTAACCTCCGTCTGGACCTCGCTTCGTACCAGGAGCTCGCCGGCTTTACGCAGTTCGGCTCCGACCTCGACGAGGCTACTCAGAAGCAGCTGACCCATGGTGCCCGCATGACCGAGCTCCTGAAGCAGCCGCGTTACAAGCCGTTTGAGGTTGGCGAGCAGATCGTTACGCTGTTCGCTGGCAACGAGGGCTTCCTGGATGACCTGGAGATCGCCGACGTACTGCCTTTCCGTGCCGAGCTCATCGAGTACATGGACAATGGCTTTGGCTCGCTGCTCGACAAGGTTCGCGCCAAGAAGATCGATGATGACACCAAGGCTGAGCTCTTGCGCGTCATCGGCGACTTCAAGCAGCAGTTCATGGCCAAGCACCATTCGGATGTTTCTGGATCAGAGGAGAACTAAGCCCCATGGCCAACCTTCGCGACATTAAGAAGCGAATCTCCTCGGTTACCACGACCAAGCAGATCACGCGCACGATGGAGATGGTCTCTACGGCCAAGATCCGTCGTGCCCTCGATCGCTCCAAGCAGGCCGAGCCCTATAAGGAGGCGCTGACCGACGTCATGTTGACGGTCGCCGGCGACGCCTCCTGTTCGGGCACCGATCCCATGCTGCAGAAGCATGAGAGCGTCAAGCATGGCCTGATTGTCGTTATTGCCTCGGACCGCGGTCTTGCCGGCGGTTTCAATACGACGGTGGAGCGCACGGCCGAAAAGCTCGCCGCTTCTTGGGCGAACGACGGCATCGAGTGCGAGATCATCGCGTGCGGGCGTAAGCCGGCCACGTATTTCCGTGACCGAGCAAACGTCGTCATGCACTTTGAGGGCAACTCCTCTGAGCCCGATTTCAATCAGGCTCGCATGATCTCCTCTCATATCTGCGATGCGTATCGTGCCGGTGAGCTTGACCGTGTCGAGCTTGTCTACCACCACGCCAAGAACCGCGTGGATCAGGAGCTTCGCGTCGAGCATCTGTTGCCGCTCGACCCCGAGATGATCGCTATGGCCCACGGTCCGCGTAAGAACGAGACCGACGCCCCTAAGCGCATCTCGTCCACGTTCGAGTTCGTGCCCTCTCCCGAGCATGTTCTCGGCAAGCTTGTGCCGTCTTATATCCTGACGGTCATCTACCAGGCCCTGATCGATTCGGCGGCTGCCGAGCAGGGTGCACGCCGCAAGGCCATGCACTCCGCGACGGAAAACGCCACCGCGATCATCTCGACCCTTACCCGCACGTATAGTCGCGTGCGCCAGGCTTCGATCACGACCGAGATTAACGAGATCGTCGGCGGAGCCTCAGCATTGGAGGAACAGTAATGGCTAATAACACCGTAAAGCTTGCGGTCGAGGAAGCCACCAAGAAGACGACTGCCGGTGATGGTCGCATCGTGCGAATCATCGGCCCTGTCGTCGACGTCAAGTTTGACGGCGCGGTGCCCCCGATCTACAACGCGCTCACGGTCGAGGCCGAGACCCCGATCGGTCATCTGAGCACGATCCTCGAGGTCGAGAGCCAGCTTCCGGGCGGCGTCGTCCGCACGGTCGCCATGTCCTCGACCGACGGCCTGCAGCGCGGCCTCATCGCCACCGATACCGGTGAGCCCATGAAGATGCCGGTCGGCCCCAAGACGCTCGGCCGCATTTGGAACGTCATGGGCAAGCCCGTCGACGGCAAGCCCATGCCCGAGGTGGAGGAGTTCTACCCCATCCACCATGCAGCGCCCCGTTTCGACGAGCTCACCACCAAGACCGAGATCTTCGAGACCGGCATCAAGGCCGTTGACCTGCTCGAGCCCTACATCCGTGGCGGCAAAACGGGTCTGTTCGGCGGCGCCGGCGTCGGCAAGACCGTTTTGATTCAGGAGCTCATCAACAACCTCGCCCAGGAGCACGGTGGCACCTCGGTGTTCACCGGCGTCGGCGAGCGTACCCGCGAGGGCACCGACCTGTTCCTCGAGATGAGCGAGTCTGGCGTTATCGACAAGACCTGCTTGGTCTATGGTCAGATGAACGAGCCGCCCGGAGCGCGTCTGCGCATCGGTCTGGCCGGCCTTACCACCGCTGAGTATTTCCGTGATCGTGGCCAGGACGTTCTGCTGTTCATCGACAACATCTTCCGCTTCTCCCAGGCAGGTTCCGAGGTTTCCGCACTGCTGGGCCGTATGCCGTCCGCCGTTGGTTACCAGCCCACGCTGGCAACCGAGATGGGCGACCTCCAGGAGCGCATTACCTCGACCAAGACGGGCTCCATTACCTCCGTCCAGGCTGTCTACGTCCCCGCAGACGACCTGACCGACCCGGCGCCTGCCACGACGTTTACGCACCTCGACGCCACCACGGTTCTTTCGCGTAGCATTTCGTCGCTCGGCCTGTTCCCGGCTATCGACCCGCTCGCATCTTCCTCCGACGCTCTCGATCCCTCGATCGTTGGCGAGGAGCACTACCGTGTCGCCGTCAAGGTCCAGGAGCTCCTGCAGGAGTACTCCGACCTTCAGGACATCATCGCCATTCTGGGTATGGACGAGCTGTCCGAGGAGCAGCGCCTTACGGTCAACCGTGCCCGTAAGATTCAGCAGTTCCTCTCGCAGTCCTTCCACGTCGCCGAGAAGTTCACCGGCAACCCCGGTGTCTACGTCCGCGTCGAGGATACCGTCCGCTCTTTCGCCGAGATTGTCGACGGCAAGGCCGATGACCTGCCCGAGCAGGCTTTCCGCTATGCTTCCACGATTGAGGACGTGCGCGAGCGCGCCCGCAAGATGGGGGAGAAGTAGGTTATGCGTATCCGCATCGTGTGCCCCGTGAGCTGCGCCTATGAGGGCGACGCTGCGTTTGTGTCGATTCCGTCCACGGATGGCGAGTTTGGCGTTCTGCCTGCTCACTCCAGCGAGATCTGCACGATCGACCGCGGTTACGTTCGCGTTTCCGATAAGGCCATGGGCACTGTCGACCACACGTTTGCCGTGGCCGGCGGCTATGCCCAGGTTGCGGACGATGTCGTGACCGTTCTCGCCGAGCGCGCTTGCGATTTGGCGACCGTCGATGCCGACAAGCTTAAAGCTGATATTCAAGGTTTTGAAGAGAAGCTGGGTAATTTGTCGGAGGATGATGCACGCCGCGCCTACCTCTATAATGAAATCGCATGGTGTAAGCTCAAGCTTGCCCAATAGTCAAACGATTTAGCGTTCGACCATTTGCGAACACATCATGCCCGGGATGGCTCAGCCATCCCGGGCATGCTTTTTGAAAGGGTAGACCTTGGATATTATCCGCGTTGAGGGTGGCCACGCCATCGGAGGCTCCGTGCCCGTTTCGGGCGCCAAGAACTCCGCACTCAAACTCATGGCGGCAACGCTTCTGGCGCCGGGCAAAACGACGCTGCAGAACGTGCCCGATATTTCCGATGTCCACGTGATGGGCAAGGTGCTCAAGGGCATGGGCGCTACGATCGATGTTCTCGACGAGCACACGCTCGAGATTGATACCTCTCAGGTCGATTCTTGGGAGGCCCCCTACGAGCTCGTCGCTAAGATGCGTGCTTCCACCGCCGTCATGGGACCCCTGCTGGGCCGCTTCCATCGCGCCAAGATCGCCATGCCGGGCGGCTGCAACCTGGGTGCTCGCAAGATCGATATGCACATTCTTGGTCTTGAGGCCCTGGGCGTTGAGTTCGATACCGCCCACGGTTACATCAACGCTAATGCGCCCCAAGGTCTGCGCGGTACCACCGTCACGCTCGAGTTTGCCAGTGTCGGTGCGACCGAGAACCTCATTATGGCATCCGTGCGCGCGCAGGGTACCACGGTTATCGACAATGCCGCCCGCGAGCCCGAGATCGTCGATCTCGCCAACATGCTCAACGAGATGGGCGCCAAGATTGTTGGCGCCGGCACGCCCGTCGTGACTATCGAAGGCGTGGAAGAGCTCCATCCTGTTACCCATCGCGTAGTAGGCGACCGCATCGAGGCCGGTACCTTTATCGTTGCCGGTGCGTTGATGGCCGACGATCGCGGTGTCGATGTCACGGGCTTTTGCCCCATTCACTTGGGCATGGTGCTCAAGAAGATGGAGCTCATGGGTATCGACTGCGAGCGCGTCGAGGATGGCGTCCATGTGAACCGTGCCGAGCGCATCAAGCCGGTCGACATCCAGACGCTTCCGTTCCCCGGCTTCCCGACGGACATGCAGGCGCAGATTATGGTACTCTCCGCCCTTGCCGACGGTAGCTCCGTTATCACCGAGAACATCTTCGAGAATCGCTTTATGTTTGCCTCTGAGCTGGTGCGCATGGGTGCCGACATTCGTATCGAGAGCCATCATGCCATGATTCATGGCGTCAGGGGCTTCTCGGGCGCACAGGTTACCTCGCCCGATCTGCGTGGCGGAGCGGCCCTCGTCGTAGCGGGCTTGATCGCCGACGGGACGACCGAGGTTTCGGCCATCCATCACATCAAGCGCGGCTACGAGCAGTTTGTCGAAAAGCTGCAGGCGCTCGGCGCGCATGTCGAGCATGCTACCGTCCCCGATCCCGTCATCTACTAATACAGGTTGCCTATGTTTAATAAAAAGCCCCTCGCGGATACCACCGCCCGAAGACCCTCAACTGGTGCGCAGGCCAAGATCTACAGTCGCGATAACGTGGCTCGCTATTCCGAGCGCGCTCGCCAACGTCGTCGTAGCCACACGATTCGTCACGTCGCGCTCATTGTCGTGCTTGGCGTGCTGCTGAGTGCCACTACCGCTGCCGGCCTGTGGTTTGCCACCATTATGGGCAAGCTCGGCGATTCTAATGTCATTACCGACAATCTGCGTCGGGTTCTGGTTGACACCGATGAGGCAAAGGATCCGTTCTACGTGCTGCTTCTTGGCACCGACGGCCGTCCGGGCGAGGATACGTATCGTGCCGACTCGATTATCCTGGCACGCATCGACCCCACGCAAAAGCAGGCGACGCTCATTTCCGTTCCGCGCGACACCAAGGTCGAGTACAAGGGCGAGACCATGAAGATCAACGCCTGCCATACCGTTGGCGGCGCCGAGGCCATGGTCGAGGCGGTCAACGAGCTGTGCGGTGTTCAGATTTCCCACTATGCCGAGGTCAGCTTCGACGGTATGCAGGCGCTGATTGATTCGGTTGGCGGTATCGACATTAACGCAACCGATGATGTTGACGACCCCGAGCACCTGGATATTAAGATTACCGCTGGCCAGCAGCATATGGACGGTGCCACCGCCCTTACCTATGCCCGCTGCCGCTACACCTATGCCGACGGCGATTACACGCGCATGCGCCACCAGCGTCAGGTGCTTGGCGCCCTTGCCAACCAGATTCTCAATAACTTCGATGCCACGAAGATTTTTGGCCTGGTTAATTCGCTGTCCGATATGCTCGTAACCGATATGAGCGTTCAGGATATCGTGGCTACGGTCAACGCCATGCGCGGTATGGATGTCGACGGTATCTACTCGGCCAACCTGCCCTCGTACGCCGACGACAGCACCATGATCGACGGTGTGAGCTACGTCTTTGTCTACGAGGACGAGCTCAAGGAAATGATGGAGCGCGTCGATGCCGGCAAGGATCCCAAGGGTCCCAACACTATGGGTCTTTCCGACGGTTCCAGCTCTACGATCGGCGACCTGAACAACAACACGTCTGACGACTACGCAAACGGTACCGCAACTTCATCGGTCAGCTCTGACGATTCCGATGACTCAAGCGATTCGAGCGATTCGGACTACTACGAAGAGCCCACCGGCGACGGCAACGGCTACGAAGCCAATTACTAGTTACGCGGTTTTACCAAACCGCGTAACGGCTCGACGCTGCGCGCC